>JAHKLP010000058.1 GCA_020855015.1 Methanobacterium sp. | reverse complement strand
TGTTCGCCCTCTGCTGTTTCATAAGTTATTTCGAATGTGCGGGCGAATGTCTGTCCCAGATTGTGAACCGTCCCAATCTGGAGAGTCTTTCCATCGGGTAGTAGGGTATCAAAGGCCATTGTATAATCAGCACCGGGGAACTTATCCCAGTCCGGACGTCTGGTAACCAAGTAAGGTATTCCCAGCTGGTCAAAAAAGCTTCCGTAAATCTCAATAGCATTATTAACCTGGTTTTTGGCACCTTCAGCATCTGCATGGATTGTGTGAGCTTCTTTAAAGGTTGTGATTTCTCTAACTCTTATAAGGGGCCTGGTGTGTTTTGTTTCATAGCGGAAAGTGTTTACTACTTGGTAAAATTTCATGGGAAGGTCTGAGTGAGATCTTACCCATAATTTAAGCATGGGGTACATAGCTGTTTCACTGGTGGGCCTCAAGGCCAGTTTCTTATTCAGAGGGGTTAAACCGCCATGTGTTATCCAGTAAACTTCTTCTTCAAAGCCTTTAACATGTATTGCTTCCTTAGCCAGCTCATCTTCAGGGATGAGGAGGGGGAAAAGAACTTCTTCATGGTCATCATCTAAGAGTTCTCTGAGTAATTTCAGGGCATATTTTCGTATCTTGAAACCCTGGGGCTGCCAGACATGCATTCCCTTAATAGGGTAACGGGTGTCAATTATCTCTGCTTCTTCAAGGATATTGTGAAACCATTCGCTAAATTCAGACATTTCTTCACCAGTATAAATTTAATAATATTATGACTTTAGGGCTGATTTGAATTATATTCGGATTATTTATATTCAGTTTTATATTTAGATTAATAAGTATAGCTAATATTTGCTAAAATATAATCTTTTCTAGTTTGCTAAAATATTATGACTGAGCACATGTGTAGAATTAAATCAAAAATTATTTTATCTTTCACCCTAAAGATCATATGGAGATTAAAAAAAGGAGATATACATGGATTTTAATCGGGTGAAATTACCACGGGAAATCCACAGTGGTCCTGGAGTAATAAATGAAACAGGATCCATCTGCAAGGATTTGAAGCTTACAGGTAATTTATTAGTGGCTAGCGGCCCCCATACCATGAAAATTGCCGGGGAAAAAGTAATAGAAAGCCTGTATAAGTATGATTACAATGTGGACACTATTATTGTTGAAAAACCTTCCCTTGATGCTGTTTCACAGGTTCAGGATTGTATGAGCAATGTTAATGCTGTTCTGGGAGTGGGTGGGGGGAAAGTGATTGATGTGGCTAAAATGGCATCTACCCAGTCTGGAGTGCACTCAGTGAGCATTCCCACAGCTGCATCACATGATGGTATTTCATCGCCCCGGGCTTCTATAAAAAACCAGGAAGGAAGTGTTTCTATGGAGGTTGAACCTCCTGTCGGGATTATTGCAGATACACAAATCATCAGCCAGGCCCCGTTTCGTCTTCTGGCTGCTGGATGTGGAGACATCATCTCAAACTACACCGCAATTCTGGACTGGAAACTAGCCCATCGTCTATTAAATGAAGACTTCAGTGATTCATCAGCAGCCTTATCCCTCATTACAGCAGAAACCATGATTAAATCAGCTGGTGACATTAAAGAAGGTCTTATTGAAAGTGCAGCCATTGTAGTGAAGGCTCTTATCTCCAGTGGAATGGCCATCAGTATAGCAGGTAATAGCAGACCAGCCAGTGGTGCTGAACATAAATTCAGTCATGCACTTGATATTATAGCGCCGGAACCTGCTTTACATGGGGAACAGTGTGGTGTGGGAACTATAATGATGATGTATCTACATGGTGGGGACTGGGAGTTCATCCGTGACACCTTAAAAACTATCAAAGCCCCGGTGAATGCATCTCAACTGGGTTTAGATCCACAATATATCATAGAAGCTCTAACTAAAGCACACACCATCAGAAATGAAAGGTACACCATACTTGGTGACAGAGGGCTTACCAAAGAAGCTGCCGAAAAATTAGCGCGTAAAACAGGAGTAATTGATTAATTCATATTGATAATCCCTGGAGTGGAGAATAATGATAACCCTCATTGGAAATGACTTAGCAGAAAAAGGACTCAGATTTATGCATTACGGGGCTGCAAGCCAGTGCGAGAAGTGTCGCTTTAAGGTGACTTGTATTGACTCCCTGGAAGAAGGTAGACTGTACCGAGTCAGAGATGTTAAAAATACCGAACACCCCTGCCCTGTTCATAATGGTGGTAAAGTGAAAGTTGTGGATGTGGATAAAGCCACCATAAAAACTGCAATAGATTCAAAACGTGCATTTGAAGGTTCAAACATTGTCTTTGCCCCACCTAACTGCAAAGAAGAATGTTCCATGAGGGATCTCTGTTTTCCTGAGGGTCTTTACCATGAGGACAAGTGTAAGATCATTAAAAAAATGGGAAAGCCCAAGGAAAAATGTCCTAAAGGATTAAACTTAACTGTTGTTCTACTAAAACAACATTAAATCTATTTATAATCATAACCAATCATTATTAAAATTTATCATTAATTTGGAAATCTAATTTAGTATTATATGGAGATTGCACATGCATCCGAAAAAAGAAGTTGCCTGGGAAGTAGTTGAGCTGGTAGATAATGCAAAAAGGGAAGTTGCATCTGAAGCAGCCATGATGGTGAATGATGGTGAAATTTTAGGATTGGGAACTGGTTCTACAGCTCATTACTTTATCCAAAAACTGGGAAACCGAATTAAAAATGAAGAAATAGAAATTATGGGAATACCAACTTCTTATCAGTCTTTCTTTTTAGCCAGAGACTGTGGCATACCTTTAACCACCCTCGATGAACACCTGCCAGATCTGGCAGTGGATGGTGCTGATGAAGTAGACCCTGATTTGAATCTTATCAAGGGTGGTGGTGCAGCCCACACACTGGAAAAGATTGTGGATTCTGCAGCCAAAAAGTTCCTGGTTATTGTAGATGAATCCAAAAAGGTTAAGAAGCTGGGCGATTTCCCAGTGCCACTAGAAGTTATACCATCTGCATATCGACCAGTTACAGAACTGGTGAAGAAGATGGGAGGTTTACCTTCCCTTAGAATGGCTCAGATGAAGGACGGACCTGTGATAACTGATAATAACAATTTTGTGGTTGATGTGCAGTTTAAAGAGATATTAGATCCACAGGAACTGGAAATACAACTCAACAACATTCCCGGTGTTCTGGAAAATGGGATATTCCCGGGTATAGCAGACCAGGTTTTGGTTGCCACTTCCGATGGAGTTGAATCAATTAAAAAGCCCTGAACATCTTTTTTTTGCTGTTAAATTATAGAATAATGTTCTGATTTCAATGATTAGAATTCATATATTACCAGATTATAGAAAATATTAATCCGAATAATGCTGTGGCTAAGTTAGCTGCTAAAGAGATTAAAAAAGACTCCTTATATTCAACCTCCAATAATAGCCTGACCAGGAAAATCTCCACTAAAAAAACTGCTACCTCAATCAAGACAAAATTAGGATAAAAGAAGAGATAGATGAAAGTGGCAAGTGGCAGGGTAACTGAATTAATAAGAATAGAAGCTAAAAAAAGTTTTGACGGTTCTTTCTTGATAAACAGCCATAAAACCAAAAATTCGATGATTACAGTAATGATCCAGTAAAATAAAAGGTTGTACATGTCTAATTGGACCTTCTTCTCATAATGATATAGAATATGGCTGCCAGTGCTAGAATAGGTAGTACTATGAAGTATACATAGTAATCCCATGAAGGCCCAGGAGCGGTGGGTTCAGGAATCTGGTTCTGACTTTGAAAAGGTTTTTCAACTTTCTGACCATTATTATAGTAATAAATGATCTTCTCCTTTTGAATATCCAGATTATCACCCTGAATAGAGTTAATTTTAAGCTGAATTAATGCACTTTCCAGAGGATTGGCAACATTAACCGTTCCATACAATCCATCAAGGGATATATTTGACCGCGCCACACGTGAGTCATTGTTAAGGAACTCATCTATTTGTGTATCATTCATTTCATCCAATTTAACTGATTTAAATACTTCATCAGGAACAGCATATATGGAACAAACACTCAGTTTATAGAAACTGAATTCAGATGAGTTTAAAAGCTCATAGGAAGGGTTGGGTGTGCCATGAAGTATGAATACATAATCAGGGTAATCCTGAATGTTTATGATTTGATAGGTAAAGGGGACATTCTTTTCACCAGGTTCGATAACATCAGCCCAGGATGTGCCAAGGGATGCCAGAATTAAAAGTAAAAACAGGATTCTGCCTACATTATATAGTCTCATAATATTAAATTGTCACAACTTTTTAAAATATTTTTTTCCTATTTTACATGACCCCTTACTAAGTGGTGAATAAATATATAAGAAAATTCTGATGAATACCCTGAATCAAATTTAGCTCGTGTTTACAGTGCGTTCCTTAATTTTTGAATTACTGATGAACATATGAATCCCAGACTCAACACCAGTACAATAGTAGCCCCAGAAGCCAGGTTGAAAATGTATGATACAAATAAACCCCCAATGGTGAGTATTATCCCTAAAATCACAGCCAATACCATCATATGCCCTATTTTATAGGTGTATTGTTTGGCAATGGCTGCGGGAATGGTTAAAAGAGCTATCACCAGTATCACTCCCACTACCTTAATCATTACCACCACTGAAAGAGCTACCATGGATAAAAGAAGGAGATAAATGTAGGTTGTGGGCATTCCGATAACCTGACTGAATTCTTCATCAAAAGATATTCCCTGAAACTCTCTATAAAACAATAAAACAGTTATAATAATAATTAAATCTAAGAGGAACATTATTATAATGTCATTTACAGGGACAGTGAGTATGCTGCCGAATAGGTAGCTCATGAGATCTGGAACATACCCCGGTGTTAAATTGATGAAAATAATCCCTATCGCCATTCCAAAACTCCACAAAATCCCAATAGCTGTGTCTTCACTGATTTTTACTTTTTTACTGGTTATTCCCATAATCAGTGAGGATAATATGCTGAAAGGAATGGCAGCCATTATAGGGTTGATTCCCAGGAAATATCCCAGACCTATCCCCCCAAAGGCGGCGTGGGATATTCCTCCACTTATGAATACGATTCTTTTAATGACCACGTAAGTACCCACTAAACCACAGGCCACACTAACTAACACTGCAGCCAAAAAGGCATTCTGCATGAAAGAGTATTCCAGAATTCCAGTCATTACATATCATTACTCCTTTCAATAATAAGTGCATACATATATTAATGTTTTTTCAGGACTCGGTGGGGTATTCCGTGGCTGAGTAAATCAATTGGACATTTATACATCTTTTCCAGGGATGCTGCAGCGTATTCAACAGCCCCATGGTAGTACAGTTTCCTGTTCAGGCAGGCAATGTTTTCCACATGACTGGAGACTGCACCCACATCATGGCTGACCAGCACTATGGCCATTCTCTCCCTTAGTTTTAAAAGTAGATTGTAAAATGAATTCTGCATTTCCGGGTCTATGCTGGCCATTGGCTCATCCAATAATAGTAATTTTGGTTCTCGCACAATTGCACGGGCTATGAAAACTCGTTGCATCTGCCCTCCTGATAGCTGACTCATCTGACGATCTTGCATCTCCAGCATCCCCACCTCTCTCAGGGCATCTGTGACCTTTATTCTGTCTTCATCAGAATATTTTTTAAAAAAACCATGGTATCTTCCGGATAAAACTGTTTCAAAAACGTTTATCGGAAAATCAGGGTCAAAAGATACATGTTGTGGAAGGTAGCCTATGGGATTGGATGGGTTTCCAGGATCTTCTCCGAAAATCTTAACTTCTCCCTGATCTACAGTCACCAGTCCCAAAATAATCTTAAGAAGAGTACTTTTACCACCACCATTGGGACCTATTATTGCTAAAAAATCGTTAATTTCAATGGAAAGATTAATATCCTGAAGAACTGGGTGTTTATTGAATTTTACACAGACATCATTAATTTCAACAGCGTTTACAACCATATTATCACCAGAATCCTTCCCATTATTAGGGGTCCCTTTTTATAAGTTGGCGAATGATTCAGCAACTGTTTTCATGTTTTTAATATAATTGTTGCTGAGAGGATTTACAACCACCACTCTTCCACCAATTTCCCTAGCAATTACTTGGGCATTGCTTGAACTAAACTGAGGACTAACGAAGATAACCCTAATATTATCCCTCCGGGCCTGGTCAATCAGGCTGGCTATGCCCTGGGGTGTGGGTTCTTTTCCCTGTGACTCGATTGGTATTTGTTTAAGGTCGTAATCCCTGCAGAAATAGGCCCACGAAGGGTGGTATACCATGATATTCCTGTTTTTTTGGTTAGACAAAATTTTTGTAGTATTTTTATCAAGTTCATCCAATTTATTAAGGTATTCATCCCTATTTTTTTGGTAATAATCCTTATTTTCAGGGTCAATCTCCACAAGCTTTGTGTAGATATTTTCCACCATTATTTTAGCATTTTTGGGCGAAACCCATACATGAGGATCATTTCCTTCATGTTCCTCTGTGTTTGGTAAAAGTTCAATTCCCTGGGAAGTGTTAACCACTTCCATCTGCGGATTCATAGCTGTTAATTTATCCATCCAGGCTAATTCGAACTCAATACCTGAACCCACAATAAAATAGATTTCTGCATCTTGAACCTGTTTCATCTGGTTTGGTAGTGGCTCGTATGTGTGGGGGTCAGCGCCTTGCGGCACCATAACCATAACATTAACCCGATCTCCACCGACACGTTTTGCGAATTCTTCCTGAGGCCCCACTGTAACCACGACCCCAATTTTATCATTAGAAGTTTGTGACTTATTATTACTATCCTGATAATTATTATTAAACAGATATAAACCAATGCATAGGAGTAAAATTAAAGATGCTAGGAAAATGTATAAAACTTTTTTCTCCATTTGGGCACCAAATAAATTTCTAATACTGAAGATAATCTGATTTTATTAATATTTATAGATTTTCTTAATAAAAATTAGCAATGTTTTTATATGAACTTATTAATATTAGGGTTATGACCATTATCAGTGTGTCACTAAATGAAAAACTTTTAGAAGAGATTGATGCTTTAAAAGAAGAAATTGGTTTTTCTGGCCGTTCAGAAGTGTTCCGTGCCAGTACTCGTCTTTTAATTGCTGAAAATGAAGAGAAAAAAGAGTTAGAAGGAAATATTCATTCCATTCTCATTTTAATACATCCTCAAAAATTGGAGGATAAAGTTACCGAGGTCAAACACCACTTTGAGGATATCATTAACACCCAGATCCACAGTCATCTGCAGGAAAATCAGTGCCTTGAACTGTTCATCCTGGAAGGAGATGCTGGCAGGATAAGAGAACTTTCACGTCTTTTAAATAAGAATATAAAATCTGTTTATTCTAAACTTGTTCCATTACCCCAAGAGTAAGAAAATTTTTTTGGTAGGAAAAATTTATAAACAGCCATTCCCTTTTTTTTCAATTTATCGGAATCTTATTTTTAAATCAGAGTGATAAATTTATTTAATGATATTCAATAGCTCCTCAAGACTGTTTACAGGAGGATAACAGGTACCATCACCACAAACATATGCTGTGACCTGATCATTTACCATATTTTTATCTTCCATATTCTCGATAAGTTCATTCAGATGATTATCACCAGAGTTGAAAACCATTACACAGTTTGGCAGGTATTGTTCTTGTAGTGTTTTTAACATTAAACTGGTGTCATCTTTATTCTTACTACCGGCCACCACGATGTTAAAGGATGGACCGATCTTGAATGCTATTGCAGAAAGGAACATGGTAAATGCAGGTGGAGATCGCTTGATAATAGCTGAGAAATATTTTTCCATTGCAATAGACGTGTTCCGGTATTCATCATTACCCGTTAATAGGTATAATCTTTCTAGGTTTAACATTTGAACAGAATTCCCAGAGGGTAATGCAGTATCATAGGCCTCTTTCTGTCTGACCAGAACCTGTGGAATAAAATCAGCAGTGAAATAGTAACCTCCCTGTTCCGGGTCCCAGAAATGATCCATTAATTTTTTATTATATTCCTGGGCCATTTGAAGATACTCTGGTAGGAAAGTGGTTTGGTATAGCTCCAACAGACCCCAGACCAGGTAGGCATAGTCATCAAGATTAGCATTAACCGCAGCTTCACCTTCACGCCAGCGATGCATAAGCTGGTCATTGATTTTTAGATTGTTTAATATGAAATTCAAGGTTTCGCGGGCTGCTAGAACATAATCTTTTCTCTTATAGACTCTGCCAGCTGTTGCCAGTGCAGCGATAATTAGACCATTCCAGTCAGTGAGTATTTTATCATCCTTATGTGGGCGTATTCGTTTCTGGCGGGCCTTGAATAATTTTTCCCTGGCACTCTCCATTTTCCACCATAATTCTTCAGGTGTTTTCTGCAGCTCTGATGATAGTTCCTCCCAACTTTTACTTTGGTATAGAACATTTTTACCGGTCTGGTGGCCTGTTGATTCTTCTTTGAAGTTTCCATCTGCAGATACATTGTAAATCTGGTTGAATAATTCTCCATCTTCCTGTCCCAGTATTTTTATGATCTCATCTGCAGTCCACAGGTAGTACTTACCTTCCTCACCTTCACTGTCTGCATCCTCTGCAGAGTAAAAACCGCCTTCAGATGACCGCATGTCCCGCAGTAAATATTCCAGAACTTCCTGAGCAGCTTCCATGTATCTTTTTTTCCCAGTGGCCTGGTAGGCCTCGGTGTAAACTATCACCAGGAGTGCCTGATCATACAACATCTTCTCAAAATGGGGGAGAATCCACTGCTGGTCCACGCTGTAACGATGAAAACCAAATCCCACATGATCATAGATCCCACCCTGAACCATGGCATCAAGGGTTTTCTCCACCATGGTCAATGCATTAACATCATCTTTCCTTTTCCAATGACGCAACAGGAATAAAAGATGATGTGGTGTGGGAAACTTCTGATAATCTCCAAAACCACCATATTCATAATCAAAGTTATTAGAAAGTGATTTATAAGCTGATTCTAAGATATTATCTTCTAATTCCTGGCCTGACTTAAATTTAGAAAGTTGTTGTAGTGATAATGTCAGCTCTTCTGCAGATTCAAGGAGTTCATGTTTCTGATCATTCCATAGATCATTGATATTTAAAATCAGGTCTCTGAGTCCAGCACCTCTGCCTCCACTCTCTTTGGGGAAATAAGTCCCGGCGAAAAATGGTTTAAGATCAGGAGTCATGATAATGGTTAAAGGCCATCCCCCAGTACCTGTAATCATCTGACAAGCTGTCATGTACACACTATCTATATCAGGACGTTCCTCCCGGTCAACTTTTACTGATACAAAAACTTGATTCATGAGTTGGCCTATTTCAGGGTCCTGAAAGGATTCACGAGCCATCACATGGCACCAATGACATGTGGAGTAACCTATTGACAGGAAAATAGGTTTATTCTCTTTTTTGGCTTTTTCGAATGCTTCATCACCCCACGGATACCAATCAACAGGGTTATCTGCATGTTGGAGTAGATACGGACTTTTCTCATTTTTCAGGTGGTTTTGAAATCTCTCACCAGAGGTTGTTTTTGGAGACATTATATCACATTGCCCAGTTTAAACTACCTTAATCGAAATATTTGTTTTCTAGCAATATTTAGATGATATTTATGGATTAAATTATTTATGGATTAAATTTTATTCTGACTGTTGACGGTCACATAGAAGGGTGTCTCCCACTCCCACATTCTCGGATTCAACCTCATTTATTATGATCACCATTGCCGAAACTGGTAACCCTATTATTTTACTAGCGCTTTTGGCAAATGAATTTACAAGCTCTCTTTTCTGCTCCTTGTTTAGTGCTGGGGTATCAATGGTTATAACCGGCATCTTTTTTCACCTCCATTATTCAATATTAAATGTGTGTTGAGGTATTTGATAAAATGTGGTAACTGATAATAAGGGTTCAGGTATTGATTTTTTCTGGGATGATTTATGGAATGATTTTTTTTAATATTTTGAAGAATTCTTTTCTGGATTTTAGATTAAAATGTAAATAAAATAGTTATGATATTTTAGTCTAATGAGTATGAATATGAAAAAATGTCCAAAATACACTAATCTACTTCTGTTAGTATACATCTAACAGTAAATATTGGGTGATTTCTAAGATTTTTATAAAATGATAGTATCAACCCCTTTTTGATATGGATAATAGAACAAATATTAAATTAGTATTATCTATAATAAACAAGATTTTGTACTAGTGATACAACAAAAAAATGGGTGTATTGATCTAACAAAAAAAATGAAATCTAAAACATTACTACTGTTAACAGATAACAAAAATTATTCACGATTTTAATAATAGTGAAATCATAATTAATTCATCACAATTCAACAAATATCACAATTAATCCCATCTAAGAAAACTCAGGATTTAATTGATAATTTCATGGTACGTAAAAAAACCCACTGTAGTATTAATCCAACAAAAATAGCAGGCGACAGGAAAATGAAGAATAAACCCCTATCTAAAAAAGAAATTCCACAAAGTGGAAAGCAGGACAGCCACACCACAACCATTACCAAACCAGAAAGTAAAGAGGATAAGGCTGATAAATCATCCCATAGCTCTAATTCACCTTCTCCTCATGATAATAATTCTGTTGGTAATCTGAAGTCACGTATTAAATCATTGGAAATAGAATTGGTTAAAAAAGAGTCTGAGATTAACTTTCTAAAAGATAAATTAACCAACAATCAGGATGTTCTTCTGGATTTAATTGAAGATAAAAAAAGCCTTAAAAAGCTGGTTCATGATTACGAACTGAAAGAAATCGATGAAAGACTAAATAATTTCCGTGACCTCCAGAGAAAACAACATAAAATAGAGCATCGACTCTTTGTAACCAAACAACAACTGGATGAAGCACGAGAACTGCTGGATGTGCGAGAAAAAGTCATTGAAGATCTCGAAAAACGTGGAGTGAAGGATTGTCTCATGGCTAATTATCCTGAAAGTTATGTGCAGTACCAAAAAAATCGTGACCATTGAACAGTATGATTTTATGAAGATCTTTGACTTCGTTAAACGTTAATATTACGAAGT
>JAHKLP010000043.1 GCA_020855015.1 Methanobacterium sp. | reverse complement strand
TCCTGGATCCGTTCTACAATGCATACCCTATTCCACCCCACCACACCTTCAGCAATCCTTTCCAACTCTGGAGGGACATCCTCTAATCCATAAGGACGTATGAGAACAATGGGTTTATTCAGTTGGCGGGCAATGTCGACTTGAGTTTTAATTAAATCATGGTGACGGTTGTAAAGACCTGCCAATATTATCACAACATCAACATCTGCCATTTGATTACGGATTTCATCTGACTTGTTTTCTCCAGGGACACCATGGTCTTTCCATTCAAAATCACGGGCCTCGATAAGTCTCCTGATAAAGCCAAGATATTCTTCATCCCCTTCACCATTATGGCTTATAAATAAGTTATATTCATCTAAATCATCCAGATAATCAGTTTCAACCATATAAATTCCCCTTTATAATCAGTTATAGGTGTTGATGATATTAGGCCAATCGATATTAAAATTATACTTAATTTTTAATTATAATTTAATGAATTTATCCACAATAGGTTTTTCTGAATTCCTATTATTGGATTAAATGTTTATTTGATAAAATTTTAGTTAATTACTAATAATATGTTCACCTTATGGTCGTAGAATATATAATAAAAGGATCTATATATTAACAAGGATAGCATTAAGAAAAGTTTACATCCTGCCGGGGGGATAGTTTTTTCAATTAAAAAACGGCAGTCCTTACGTCCCAAGAAAAGAACGGGGACTGGTCCTAAAAGTATATTGATGAACAAACGATTTTTGATAGTGGGAGTATTAATTCTCATATTTTCCGGCATTTTTATTTTTGAAAATTTTAAAAAACCAGAACCTGCTGAAACCATAAAAACCCCTCCTGTTAATGAATCAGTTGCACAGGCATCACTAGAATATAAAATATCTATTATAGACAATTCAACAGGTGGAGATATAACCAACAACACTGTCCTGATGGATAGGATCAATCAAACTCCACTAATAACTGAACTTATAGAGACCTCGAAAAATGGTACTCCAATGATTACTATTGGTGATGGAAGCCGCCCCAGGGTCATGATCGTGGCTGGTGTTCACGGAGGAGAATTACCACCCCAAATAGCTGCCACGAAGCTGGTAAACACCTTAAATGGTAAAAAGATTAATGGAACCATCTACATCATACCCTTTGCTATTCCCCGTGACACAGCAACCAGTACCAGAATTCACAATAAAACCGATCCCAATAGAGTGGCAAATATCCCTGGAACCCCAGTTAACAAAATCATCCGCACCTCAAAAAATAAAAATGTAACCCTGCTGGTGGATTGCCATTCTACCCGTCCCCATGATATTCCCGGAAAAAATTGCATAATCTATGATCCTAAAAACCCGAAAAGCCTCAAACTAGCTCTTTATATAAATAATAAGACCAAATCGCCGGTGATTAAAGTGGGTAATTATAGTGGAGTTCTAACAACGGTTTGCAACCGCAACAACATCACTTCAGTTGTTGGTGAAGTATTATCCCCTCACGGTAAACTGCAACCTAAAAGCGACCATCTTGCCTACCAGTACATGATATACTTTTTAGACTATGCCGGTGTTTACACTAATGATAATAAGAAACCATAATAATAGCTGAGAATCAGTTGGATTGATTAATTTTCAACTTTTCGGTTAATTGTTTCTTTTTATCCTCATCCTGCAGCCACACCTTCACTTCTTTCCAGACAACATTGCATTTATCGCCTGGTTTCATTCCCACTACCTTTCTTATAGTTAAATCTACTTCTTTACGCTCAACACGACCTTCAGGATGCAAATTAGCTTCCTCAAGAACGTCTTTCATATATCTCAAGTAACAACTCATAGTATCATACTCCCACAATTATTAACCCAACATTCACCTATTACAATGCTATCTCATTAACCTACTAAAATTATATGATAATCTGATAATATTATTATGATGGTGGCAAAATGAAAGATAAATTCACAGTAGCACTCTGCCAGATGCAGGTTGTGGAAGATAAAAATGAGAATGTGGCCCACGCTCTGGATATGATCAAAAAAGCATCACAAAAGGCTGATATAATAATATTACCAGAGATGTGGAACTGCCCCTATCAAACTGAACTTTTCCCACTATATGCCGAGGAAATGGATAATAGCCCCACTCTCAACGCAATTTGTAAGGCCGCCAAAAAGCAGAAAACCTACATTTTGGCTGGTTCCATCCCCGAAAAACATGACGGAAAAACCCATAACTCCAGCTTCTTTATTAACCCTGAGGGAGAGATAATAGGAGTCCACCGCAAAGTTCACTTGTTTGACATTGATGTGCCAGATGCCATCAGCTTTAAAGAGTCACAAACCCTCACAGCAGGTAATAATGTTACAGTTATTGATACTGAGCTTGGAAAAATAGGAATATGCATATGTTATGACATCCGTTTTCCTGAGCTCCTGCGCTTAATGGCACTGGAAGGAGCAGAGCTAATTATTGTCCCGGGAGCATTTAACATGACCACCGGGCCAGCCCATTGGAAGCCCCTCATAAAAGTCCGTGCAGTTGATAATCAGGTTTATGTGGCTGCCGCATCACCAGCGAGAGATAATAAAGCATCCTATGTAGCTTATGGCCATTCCATGGTTGCAGATCCATGGGGAAAAGTAATAAGTGAGGCAGGGGCGGGTGAAGAAATATTATACGTTACTATTGATGGTTCCAGCATCGGAAAAGTGAGAAATGAACTTCCTCTTCTAAAAAATCGGCGGACAGATATCTATCAGTTAAGAAAAAAATAGGAAAAAATGATTAAGGATATTCTTTCCTGATTCAGATTATTTTTTCTGAATCTTCTTTAAAGCCTTGTTGCATGCCTTTTTAAATTCTTTATCTCCAGTGGCAGCTCGACGTGCTTTTTTAATAGGATCAATGCCCTTTTCATTCCCTATATCTCCAAGAGCTTTAACTGCGGCCACCCTAACACCCCAATCTTCATCAGTTAATGTATCAATGAGGGGTTCTATTGCAGTGTTGTTACCGATTTCACCCAGGGCTTTGGATGCAAATTTCCTAACACTCCAATCACCATCATTAAGAGCTTCGACCAGTTGATCCACCACTTTATCACTCTTAATATCTTTCAGTGCCAGAGTAGCGTACCTGCGGATGTTTCCTTCTTCATTTTTAAGAATCAGTACCAGGGGGTCAATAGCTGGTTCTCCGATTTTACCCAGGGCTTTAGCGGCTGCAAAACGAACTTTAGGGTTATCATCAGTTAACAGACCTATAAGTGATTCCACAGCAGCACTATCGCCGGTTTCGCCTAAATCATTAGCTGATTCTTCTCTTTTTTCAGGATTATCGTCTTTCAGGTTCTCTATTAAAACATTTAAATCTTTATTATTATCATTGGACAAAATTATCCCTCTTTAAAGTTCTCGGAAATAGTTTTATTTTAATGTGTTATTAAAGTAACTAACTTTAATCTATTCCAGTTACTATTTTCTGGTGATTATTTTACCAAAAATGAGAATTTCTTATCCTTTCAGGGCTGTGGCATATCCTGGTGCTCTACCATTACTGTTCATGAAGTTTTTAACATTGTTGGCAATGTAGAGATACTCTGTTTTGGTCATGGTTCTGGTTTTCATCAAATCTTTTGATTGAGGGGGATTACCATAACTTTTAGGATCCAAACGGGTGTTTAAGTCGTTGTTGTTGATCTGGAGTACGCTGGTGGTTAATAGTTTTAGGAAGGTGGGCATGCTGACGGTGATTCCGTTTACAGTGGCAGTGGAAGGAAGTTTATTATTAGTGTTAAAATAGGCTTTAACCTGCTTTGCTGCAGTTACCACATCATTTACAGTAACCATCCAGGGATCAACAGACTGACTATTTGGTAATGTTCCACTGGAGTGATAAGTGTTCATGATTTTGCTGTAGGTGTAGATTAAGTTTTGGTATCCGAAGCAGGTTCCCAGGTTGGAGTAAGAGGAGTAATTAGGCGCCTTAAGATTTCGATCCATGTAATCGGTAATTCTACTTGCAACATCGACATATGTTCCTCTGGGCATTTCTCCACTGTTAATGGTGTCTCGGGGTGCGGTAGCACTACCATAATCCTGGTGGCTAAGCAGGGTGTTTAAGTCGTTGTTGTTGATCTGGAGTACGCTGGTGGTTAATAGTTTTAGGAAGGTGGGCATGCTGACTGTGATTCCGTTTACAGTGGCAGTGGATGGAAGCTTATGATGTGTGTCTATGTAGGTTTTAACTTGTTCGGTTGCAGAAGCAACCTGTCCAACAGTTACCATCCATGGACCAACTCCTACACTAGCCGGTAATGGGCCAGTACCATGACAGGCACTTATGATTTTACTGTAAGTATATATGAGGTTTTGGAATCCGAAATAAGTACCCAGGGGGGAGTAAGAGGAGTAATCAGGTGCTTTGAGGTTGCGGTCCATGTAGTCTTTTACTCTTCCAGCAATCTCAATATACTTAGATAAAGATAACGTGCCAAGCTTTTGAGTGTCTTTTGGTGATGATGGGGTTTGGTAGTTTTTTGCCAAGTCGGTGGGTGTTTTGTCGTTTTTATTGATTTTTAGGGTGG
>JAHKLP010000009.1 GCA_020855015.1 Methanobacterium sp. | reverse complement strand
CTCATCAATGGTTGTCAGAGCGTCTCCCAATTTTTTCTCAGTAACCCATCCTTCAAACATCTTGGTGTTTTCAGTTTCCCCAAACGAAGAAAAGATTTCGTTACGTTGTTTTTCAATTTCCAATTGTTCTTTAAGACCCATAAGCTGCTTTAACCACTTATCAGAAATATCTGCAAGATCTTTTAATATAGATTCCTTTTCTGCTTTGATGGATTCAATTTCAGATTCTGATTTTGCAATTATTTCATTTGGTTTACCTTCAAGATTCGAAAACTCAAATCTTTCAAATTCTAGTTTCCGCAAATGACCTAAGACTTCATCATTATGTTCTTTCAAGGTTACAATGATCAGGTTTTTAAATCCTTTTTGTTCACTTTCCTCGTCAAAAACAACTATTTCATCAGTAAAATCATTTAAATCAATCATGAAATTATCATAGGATTCTGCGGATAATTTTCCAGAAATAAAAGAAACATAATCAGATCCTTCCAAAAGGGAGAGATCAAGATCGAATTTTATAAGATTTCTTGCTACATTGAGGGCATTTTCAAGTTCAGTTTTCGAAGACTCAAGTTGGCTTAGTTTTTCTTCCTTGGGTTTTGTCTCAGATTCAACTTCTCCCAGGGTATCTTCAGCCTTTTTTATCAGATCCTTAACAGCTAGAGCTTCTACTTCTACTTTTTCAATGGGAGGGGGGTTAATGAAACCCTTCACCATGGGCAAAATTCCCTTCTCCTTTCGGGCCATTGATTGTAAAAAATCAACTGTGCCTGTGGTTTTCATTAAAAGGGAAGAAATTTTACCGGTAAAAGGAGAGGAGCTGGAGGGTTTAAGAATTTGTCTCCATTCTGCGTCCTGTTGTATTCGCTCGGATATATCTTCTATTTGGACCAGTCCTGCTTCGTGAAGTGCATTCACTGCAGAATCAGCGTACTTGTCCAGGGTGATTATCCTGAGCTTTTTCATCCTTGCCGGCTTGAACATGTTACTCACACTATAATATGCTTTTTACAATGACTTCTGCAGCCTCATCAACCATAACTGTAGCTTTACTTTTAGTTATCTCCACTTTTTCATTGGTTTCATTGTTTATGTGGAATGCTTCCTTTTTGGCATTGGTTTCGGCTTCAAATGTAATTTTTTCAGCTTCACTATGGGCCGATTCTTTTGCCTTTTCTATGGTTTCATCTGATTTGGATTTGGCTTCTTGAATCATTTCAGAAGATTTGGCTTTTGTGTCCTCTATTAGTTTATCGGCATCACTTTCAGCCTTCTTAATCGTTGTTATCGCTTCCGATATCGTTGTCATTTAAATCACCCTAATATGACCATGATAGACGGAAATCTATTAAGGGACATATATATCTTTTACTATTTAATTTTCAGAGTAGAAAAAAAGTTTTGAAAGCTTTTTTAACAATTTAAAGTTCATTTTTGTTTAAATCATGATTTATAGAATCAAATTCATGAAAATAAACGTCTTCAACTTCAACAAACTTTCTAAAAGGAGTTTCATCAGATTTTTCTTCGTGTATATGGGAAATGAGTGCTGGAACTCTCCCAATCATGAATATGCCAGTTCCGAACCTCCAGTTAAAATCCATGTCCGATAGTATACCTGCATTGGCACCATCTATGTTCATACGGATACCTTTCATTTCCAAGAGAAGGTTCTCAATGCTGACTACTAATTCAGTGTGAATACCAAAACAACCATATTTTTTAGCAGTTTCAATTAATTTACCAGGTCTGGGGTCTTTGTGATGGAAGCGATGCCCAAATCCAGGTATCTTTTTACCATTTTCCAAGTAATGTTCTACAGTGGTGAGTGCTAAATTCTTTAAATCATTATGAGAAGTTTTGGGATTATTAAAATCCACATTCTCTTTTATTATTTTTTGTAAGAGGCACATGGAGCGTTCAAGGGCTCCTGCATGGTATTTTCCAAATGAAGAGATGCCTCCTGAAACACAACTGTTTAAGGGAGCTCCAGTTGAGGCCATTATCCTGGCGACCTGGGTGCTGGGGGGAGTTACACCATGATCACAGAAAGATACTAAAACAGCTTCTAACATTTTTGCTTCGTTTTCGTGGGGAAGTTCACCTTTTAATAGTAAATAAACCATCTCGGGAAAAGAAATGTTTCCAATCAAATCTTCCTGAGGATATCCTCGGGTTATTATCTTGTTAGGTTCGACCTTGGTAATGGAGGTTTTCCACCGAGGTTTGGTAAGTTTTAATAAATTTTCCACAGTTTCTCTTTCAATTGCCATTTTCCTCACTCCATTAAATCTGGTGATAAATGAATAGATGCTTTCCTGGGTTCGATACAGCAGCAGGGTCTTATACAAACGATACGAACCCCACTGGCCCTTTGTGGTCCAATTTTTACCATGGATCCTAGAGCAGTCACTGAACCACCCAAACCAAGGGCACCTACGTTAGATTGATTTATGGAATTTGTTAAATTTTTTTCAATTAGGGATTGTTTTTTAAGATTACCATATGCCATTGCTTTTAGCATCAGTGAAGAAGCTTCAAAATGGGTTCTACCAATACCCAATGCAGGGATACATGGTGTGCATCCCAACTTACGAATCTCTGATCTCATCCATGTTAACGTTTCCTTAAATAGGTTTCCATGATCCCTCTGATGAAAAACACGATATGTATGGGCTCTAATCTCAGGACCTCCGCCTAACATCAGTACATGGATTTTTAATCCCTTTTCAGCCATTTTATCAACCAAAATTGATGGAGATGTTACTTTCCCAGGATCTTCGGACAGACCTTTTTTTTGTTCAATCCTTTGAATATCGTCTCCTAAAACAGCCATAGGTCTTCCTGGAAGGTTTCTAAGGCCTTCAACTACACCTATTTCTATGTTGTTGAATAAATCTCTCGGTAAATATGTATTATGGCCTAATTCGACTAAAATGTGAGGGATTCCAGTGTCATCACACAGGGGAACTTTATTTTTTTTGGCTATTTGAGCATTTTCAAGGAGTAACTTCATCACCCACCGAGAATTATCGCTTTCTTCTTTACTAATTGCATCTTTATAAGCAGCAATTTGATCTTCCCTGAAAGTTGTGCTTGCTTGGATAACTGCATTTTTTACCAAGTAACTGATTTTTGTGGGCATTGAATCATCCAAAATTTACTTAATATCATATATTATGATTTATTCGGGTATGGCCAGGTCAGCCACTCCTTGGTGGGATATGATTGCATCAGGATAGAAACGGTTGATCATACTTTGAACCAGCAGAACTTGTTTTGCTCTTTCTGCTGCTTCTTTTCTGTTTGTGTCATATCCATGATGAGCCGCAACTGCTCCCCCTGTTTTAAGATAGACTGGACAGGCTTTTTTAATAATTTCTGGGGCTTCATAATGTCTGATGAACCCACCGGAGGATTTAGGGTTTTCCATGTGAATATCCAGAGAGATATTAATTGCTTCTCTTACAGAAGCAAGCATGGGTATCTGCAGATCCCTCACTGGATTAAATGAATCTGCTCCAATTTTCTCCAAGAGCAGTGCTGATGCAGGGTTTCCATGACCACAGTGGGCTGAAACTTTGAAGTGAACATTGGCTGGTAATTCGCTTTCTTCTCTCATTTTATTTAGAACCCATAGCAGTCCTTCATCATAGACTACTATTCCCCTTACACCAAGATCTACAGCCCTTCTAACATCTTCAATAGCATAACTCAGATTGTCATATCCTCTAAGACGGTATCCTATACGGGCACCCTCAGGGGTCTTGGCAGAAGCACTGGTATCATAGGGTGCACGGGGACCAACACCTAAAAATAGTTCTATCCTTTCATCTCGGGCCATATCTGACATTTCAATTATTTCCTGGTCTGTAAGAAGCATTATGCCTTTGGTTTGAGTTACCCTGTGTACCCTAACATCATATTTGTCCAGAGCATCCAAGAGACCTTCCAAAGCTCCGGGTTTCTGTATACCTGGAACTTCAAAACGGTACTGGGCACCATCCGGAAATCTTTTGGTGGAATCTGATATATTTTCGTCATGTTTTATGATTCCAATTTTCTCTAAAAAGTTAGGAGTATTCATAAAATCACGTTTCTTGCTTTTTATGTGTTAATAAGTGGTATATTCTTCGATGATTTCATTTATTAATTTTAAATTCATTATTAAGTTTATTCATAATTTCCGATAGATAATTATCTTCTAAATCATCCAGAATATTCATAGAATTTAAATCAACACGAGGATTAAGTTTTTTAAACTTTTTAAATAATTCTTCTTTCCCCAATGGCTTTTCAGGTTCTCCTTCAGCCAGATCAACTCTATGGGTGTAAATATTATCTTTACATTTTATTGTAATTTTTGCCGGTCGTTTCTGAGGATAAAGACGGTCAAGATCGGCATCTTTTTTTATTGTAATTTTACCAGCAGTTTCAACTATAATATTCTCCATTGGTATTTTTGAAATGTTTGCAAGGGTTAAATCCCCTTCATTAAGTAGGATGGCAATGCTAACCGGTAAACTTTGTCGGACTCCTTCTGATGTAGATGGTTGGTAGTTATTGTGAAGAGCAGCAATTTTATAAGTTTCAACAGTTATATCCTGTAATTCGGTTGCTTTAAGATTTCTTTTTTTCATAATACTTTTAACAGCATCTAAAGATGTATGTAGGTGTCTGCAAACAGGATATTTTTTGAAGTAAACCCCGAGTATTTCGAATTTTTCAGATTGATTAATTTTTGGATCGTTTGGCTGCGACGAATCATCATTACCCATTGCTTTTAGGATCCCTTCTTTCCCCTCAAGAATCGTATGTGCTCCAGTGAAACCTTCTTTGGCCAGTAATGCTGATAAAACTCCAGATTGCGCAGCTCTACCTGCATGAAGGTGTTTCGACATGCTCCCTGAATGATCAGCCTCTAATAAACCCGCTGCCTGTGTGCCAGCAATTCCCATGGTATTTAGGATCTCATCATATTTCAGATCCATTATCTTAGCTGCAGCTGCAGCTGCTCCAAGCGTGCCGCAAGTACCTGTACCATGAAAACCTCTTTCGCGGTGACCAGGATTTAGAATCATCCCTAATTTGATTGCTACATCGTATCCAACTATTATGGAAGTTAAAAAATCTTTACCTGTTTTTGCATTGGCTTCGGATAAAGATAATGCCGCAGGGATTATGCAGGCCCCAGGGTGAATTTGAGCAAAGCGATGTCCATCATCCAAATCAAGAGAATGGGCAGAAACCCCATTAATTAATGATGCATTCATAGGATCAGCAATGTTCCCGCCGATTATGGTAGATTCACCAATTATTCTCTCCTCATTAGTGAGGGTCCTGATTATTTTCGCACTTTTAGTCTGGGATCCACATAGTGAAACAGATAAAAAATCCATAAAACATAGTTTAGCCTGCCTTTTCACGTTTTCTGGAAGTTCTGGGTAATCTACTGATAATATAAATTTTGCCAGATCTTTAGTAATCATTATTTCAACCCACATTTGCCGTGGTTTTCTTTTACCCTTTAAATTCCCCTAACCAGTGGTTTGCTCAAATGTCTCCTGGCAGAGGGTGGAACTTCATAAAAACCTGTTCTAAGTTTTCTTTCAATTTCAACTTTTTCCTTAGAATCGCTGCGTATTTTATTTCCACAACGGGGACATTTATAACCTTTAGCCGCTCCCGCAGATTTCATTCTCCTCCCACATTCACAAAGAGGATTCACATATTCATAAACTGGCGCTAGAGTGATTAACTCAATTTTTTCCATATTCAGGGTTCCTTTTCTTCCAATCCCCCCATAGACTAATAACCGGTCACCAGGGGCCAGCTGGCGTACCACATTTCTAAAGTCTTTTGTGGGTTCATATGCAGCGCATTCCACACTCCCTGATCCGTCATTCAAAGTAAAAATAACGTGTCCGCCTTCAATAACAACAGGGAAATCATTGACCATACCCTTAACAATGTAGCACTGTAATTTCTCCATCTGCGAAATATTTTCGGCAACTTGCAGGTGCTGATCTGTGTGCTGGTTGGTGAGAAATACTTGGGAACGTTCTATGGGTTCAGAGACTTTTACCATTTTCTGAGCTTCTAAAACTGCTCCTGTTGTCTCACCCCTAATTCCATAAAGCACAGGACAGGGAGTGTGGGGAGTTATAGCCATGTAACCATCATCTAAATTATCAAAAGTATCAGGATAAGTTTGTCTGTTCATTACTCTTACGGATTCTGGATCTACTTTTCTTTTTTTCCCGTAGTTTGCTGGGTCCCGGTATGCCAATAGTTCATAGGTAGCATCATCCAAAGGACAGCCAATAGCTGCCATAGCCCCGATAATTCCTCTTCCTTTTTTAAATCCGAAAAACTCAATACCTAACCTTTCCGCTAGTTTTTCAGTTTCTTCCTTTTTTATAATAGTTCGAATGGTTTTTAAGGCGTAATCGTGAAGTTCAGACTTTGTTTCTCCCTGCATATTTCCTTCATAAAATACCAGCCCGGGATTGGTTTTAGGGTCTTCCATCACAGCCAGTTCCTGCACCATTCTAAGAATAAGTTTTTTAGCTTTTTCAATTTCTTTTTTTGATTTTAAAACCAGTTTGAATGATACAGCACCGTTTCCTCTGGTTTTGTGTGGTGCAAATGGGTTGAGGCGTATTAGTCGGGGTGGCCCATCTACTTTAAAACCACAATCTTTAAGACGATCCAATATCACAGAACATATATACGTGGTGCACATTCCACTGACAGAATCAGTATCATCCATACCAACATAAAGAGGATATAAACCAGAATTATCAATTTCAAAATTATTCATATAAAATATCACCAGGTGTTTTTTGATGCCATCCAACATGCCATCCCATAGAGATCAGGTTATAACTGAGATCAATGATCTGCTGTCCAAGCATGGTTTTGATACTTCTAATATATATGATAGAAGTTGTTTTGATCTGGTGGCTCGTAGAGAATTACTATTACTTTTAATGAAAGTCCTGGTTAATGTGGATGGTTTCAGTGCTGCCCATGCTGAGGAAATAAAAAGAGTAGCCCGTATTTTCTTAGCCTCACCAATACTTGTAGGGCTTAAATCTAAAAATGAGGTTTTAGAAGAGGATGTAGTTTACGAACGCCATGGAATACCTGTAATAACACCTTCAACTCTTCGTAATATAGTTGTTGAAGAAATATATCCTGAAATATTTGCAGATCGTGGTGGTTATTACGTACAGATTGATGGGCAGATAATTAAGGATTTGCGTGAAGAACAGAACCTCTCCTTACAGGATCTTGCATATCAGGCACATGTATCCAGGGAAACTATCTATAAATATGAAACCGGCAGGGTTCGGGCGCAACCAGAAACCGCATTTTTACTGGAAAGCATCTTGAACATGAGGATCACCCTTTCTGTTAATCTATTCCAAGCCCCTCAACAGGAAAAAACCCATGAAACGGGTGAAGGCGAACCTCGAGAACTGGTTGATCTGGGGTTTGGAGTTATTAACACTAACCGAACACCATTTGACGCACTCGCACAACCAGAAACCAAAAAATCTAAAAATCTTAAAAAAACAGAACCACTCATAACCGATCTAGAGAAAAACAGAAATAATAAGGTTCTCACCAGAATGGCCACAAATTTAAAGGATCTTTCGGATGTTATTGGTACAAATTCAGTATTCATCTTAGAAAAGAAGAAAAAGGATGTTGATTGTATTGACGGCGTTCCTGTGGTTCACAACTGGGAGATAGGTGAGATGAAAAACCCCGCCGAGTTTCTGAAGATGCTGGCTGAGAGAAGAGAATGTAATTAATTTTTTATATTAATCTCAATTTATCATTTAATAGGCATATTCTACAATATCAGCGTTGAAGTAGTTTTAGGAAGGTTTCTTCAGCTTCATCCTCAGAAGCAATTCCCAGTGCCACCATATCCACATAATCCAGTTTTTTTAGATAATCAAAGGCATCATCTGGAGTCATTATACCAGCAGCAAGCACTTTCTTGGCAATAACTGTTTTACCCAGTTCATGTATCATTTCCCTGAAATGTTCCCTTTCATCTGGACCGTGGGTATCACAATCCATCAAATATCCCAAACGATTGACAGGTACCATGTAAAGTTGGAAATCATTCCGAATGGGTGATTCTATGATTTTTTGGGTTGTTTTGAATGGCATATGAGTTACCAGGCCGGAAATGGCCCCGGTATCATTTATTTCATCCAATTTTTTACCTATATAATCCCAGTTTTCCCTATCTGTAATGTCTGCATGTAGCATGATGGCCTTGGCACCTAAATTGGAAAAAAGTTTCAGATCATCATTTGCTTCCTGTAGACGGACTGTTCCCACAATATCCAGGGGACAGCCTTCATCACTTGCCATTTTAAGGGATTCAACCACAGGGGGATAAGGTAAAAGTTGTATCCCTCTAACCCCCAACTGGTAAGATTTAATCATAATTCTGGCCATGGCTTCAGGTTTCCGATACAGATCTAAAATGTAAAGTCGGGCCCGGTGTCCGAACTGGGATGCTCCTACAAATGGGGAAGTTCCCAGTAAGGTACGTGGCAATTTGTGCCCATCAATTTCAATGTAACCTTGTAACATTTAAATCAAATATGATTTTTGAATAAATTTATTCAACTTTATGGGCTACCACTGCAGTTCCGAAAACCAATATTTCCTGCATGATGTCTGAAATATCATTAGAATCATACCGAGCACTTATTATGGCATTAGCACCCATTGCTCTGGCATGATCAATGGCTCGATAGAGGGCTTCGTCCCTGGTTTCTTCCATCATGCTTACATACTCCTTAATTTCTCCCCCAAACATGGAACGTATTCCTGCACCTATCTGTCCACCCACGCCTCTGCTACGGACTGTAAGTCCATATACAAAACCTTTAGTTTCTGTAATCTCATATCCAGGTACATAGTTAGAGCTTACAATTATGAATTCATCCACTGAGACCATGATCAAACCTCCAAATCTATTTGTTTATCAAATATACTTTTCACAAAAATTCAATTTATCAATTATTGTTATTTATTCATAGTAATTCCAGGATATAAATTTATTTTCTTTAGTAGATTAAAGCTATAATATTCTTTCAAAAAACAATTAATGACTATTACTATTATAAATTTTCCTGTAAATAGCTATTATTCCAATAAAAATAATACAATAGAGGATCGTTGTCAATTTAATATTGTATTTCTAGTAATGACATTCAAATAATTATATATTGTTACCCAGTTAATTTATTACTTCAAGAAAATTTTTATCTTGAGATTGGTTATTCACAACAGATTTAAATCTATATCACTTATAGAATAAATAAAGAGAATTGACTGGACCTAAAGGACTGGTAAAAAAAATGGATAATGTGGATATTATGAAGGTACTTATTGCTGATCAGATAAACCAGAAGGGAATTGAAGAATTAGAAGAGGTCGCAGAAGTTATTGCGCGAACAGATATCACTCCAGAAGAGCTGGTAAAGGATATAAAAGACTTTAATGCTATCATAGTCCGAAGCAGGACTAAAGTTACCAGAGAGGTTATTGAAGCCGCATCTAACCTGAAAATTATTGCAAGGGCAGGAGTGGGTGTGGATAATGTAGATGTGGAAGCAGCCACCGAACGAGGAATAATGGTGGTTAACGCACCAGAATCAACTTCTATAACCGTTGCCGAACACACTATGGGGCTTATTTTATCCCTGTCTCGTAAGATATCAATTGCTGATAGTTCTGTTAAGGATGGTAAATGGGAGAAAAGCCAATTCATGGGAATGGAACTCAATGGTAAAACCATGGGCATAGTAGGGATGGGCCGTATAGGTAGTCAAGTGGTCATCCGGGCCAAGGCATTTGGTATGGATATTATAGTCTATGATCCTTATATTACTCCTGAAGCAGCATCTGAACTGGGAGTGGAGGTAGTGGACTTAGAAACACTCTTAAAAAGTGCTGATGTCATCACTATCCACGTGCCCTTAACTCCTGAAACTAAACACCTCATATCCATGCCTGAATTTGAATTGATGAATGAAAACGCACTAATTGTTAATTGTGCGAGAGGCGGAATAATCAACGAGGATGATCTGTATGAAGCACTCTCTAAAAACAAAATAAGGGGGGCTGCTCTGGACGTATTTGAGAGGGAACCGCCTGTTGGAAGTTCGCTATTTGAACTTGAAAATGTTGTTCTAACTCCACATATTGCTGCCTCAACTTCAGAAGCCCAGCGTGACGCTGCTATAATTGTGGCTAAGGAGATAAAAAAGGTATTTAAAGGAGATTCTCCACGAAATGTTATTAATATGCCGGTTATGGATCCTGAAACTTTCCAAATCATCAAACCTTACTTCCGTCTGGCAGAAAAACTGGGTAAATTCATTATACAAACTGCTCAGGGTAACATTAATGAATTAGAAGTGACCTACTGTGGTGAACTTGCTGAAATTCAAAAACATGACATAATAACTCGCATACTGCTCCAGGAAATACTAAACCCCATACTCACTGAACCAGTTAACCTGGTTAACGCTCCTGCTGTTGCTGAAAATAGGGGTGTTATAATCACCGAAGGTAAACGAACTGATGCTAAGGGTTACAAGAACCTTATTAGTATCGAAGTGAAATCAGAAGGTAACCAAATCAGTGTGGAGGGATTCTTAGGTAGGGAACCCAAAATTGTCAGGATCAATGGTTACCAGGTAAACGTGAAGACTGAGGGAACCATGATCATAGCACGATACAAAGATATTCCAGGGATAATAGGGTCTATAGGGGTTAAATTAGGCGAACACAATATCAACATAGCTAAAATGCAGGTTGGAAGGCAAACCCCTGGTGGAGAAGCAGTTATGGTGTTAAAAGTTGATCAAAAGGTTTCCAAAGAGGTTGAAGATGATATTAAAGCTCTTTCGAATGTTTATGATGCCGTAGCAGTTGAACTTTGATAATAAAAAGCCAGTAAGAAATATTTTTTTAATTTCTTTTTGCCATTCTTCTATATCTTCTTTTTTTTGAATAAATGATTTCAATCTATTTTATATTTAATTACATCTCCAAAAGTATCATATCCCACTATACTTTCTTCAATGTAGGGGTCGGCGATTATTAAATGAAATAGACCATTTTTGGCAAAGAAATGTAGATCCTCAGAAGAAGGCGTAGCATTGGGGATGGGA
This sequence comes from Methanobacterium sp., assembly GCA_020855015.1. Classification (GTDB taxonomy): domain Archaea; phylum Methanobacteriota; class Methanobacteria; order Methanobacteriales; family Methanobacteriaceae; genus Methanobacterium. The sequence goes on along the minus strand of JAHKLP010000009.1, from coordinate 3,451 downwards.
TGACTGTGAACTGAACCCACCGTGCCAGTGATCATGGGCATCATAAACAATTTCATAACTGCCCCCTGATTTGATGTTTCACCAGGTACAAAAACAAGCCCATTTATCCTCAAAATTCCTGCACTGACGTTTCCTTCCAACATAGCCATAAATTCAAGAGGATGGGACTGTCTGGCTATTTGGATTATCTCTTCCACAACCTCTCTTTCGATAATGATCTCATGGAATTTTTTTTCCTGATTTCCCAGGAATATACCAATCAATTTGTTAATCCAGCTATTCTTTTCATTCATAGGATCAATTAGATATTAATTGTCTAATAAGTATCATTTATACAAAATAATTAATTGAGATTTATATATTGAACATAAGTTGATGTTGATTTGGTAAGAACTTATTCAAGCAGTGATTTTTCATGAAAAAACTCTTTATCAAAACGGGGCAGCTCCCAATCTATGGTGATTTTTTTCCGTTCCGATTTGACATTTTCTTTAGTTAAAGGATTCCACCCCTCAATTTTTATCTTTTTTTTGTATAAACCGATTCCTCTTCTCTGCCACGCTGGCATCATGGCCAGATTAATGTTATTGGAGAAAAGGAGATCATGTAACTGTTCGCTTTTCTTTTTATGCAGGATTTCCATAGTTTCAGTTCTGGAATGTTCCTTCCTGAGTGTCCAATATGAGTATCCATTTAAACAGTTTCTCCAGGCTTCCATTTGTCTTTCCTGGAAATATGCAATAACACCCTTATTTGATAGTGGAATCAACCTGGAATCAAATGAAACAGGTTTAATTCCTCTAAAAATTTCAGCGTATTTATCTTTTCCCATAATTTCTCGTGTAAATGCTCCACTAAGGAAACTGGCCATAACAGAATCGATTTTTTCTACCCTCCCCCCAAAAGGCACATTCCCAAGGAGTAAACTAACTTCATCAGAAAAAGTGTATAAAAATCGGGGATTAAATTCCATGAAAAGTTTGTAAGATGCTTCTGAAAGAATTTCGACAAATTCTATGTCATAAGGTTTTTCAAACTCCAGTTTACGGGATAATTGGGAGAAATTCCTGCCATCAAGTCTTACCACGATATTTGAAGTGCAGGGAACTTTTAAACTGGAAAATATTTCACACTCTTTCATATAATCAGCAGATGTTCATTTTTTTTAATAGTTTTAAGGAAAGTTACAAGAAATAATAATAGTTCTGATTATTATTCCAGTAAATAACAATGGATGATTAATTGGATATTGTATAATAAATATAATAATGAATGTATTAGATTAGAGATATAATAGCAGATAAAATTTCTTGAACTTGGTGGGTTTATATTATATTACTATATATTATTGTCCCCTCAAAAAATAGGTTTGATTTACGTACCCACCAGGAAATTTTCATTTAAACTGTTTAGTAGTTTAATGGCAGAGTAAGCTGCCAAAACACTTGTTTTAGGATTCATAGAACATCTAATGTTACTGGTTGTGGTGTGGAATTCTCCAAAATCTCCCACTACTTCCACTTCATGCATATTCCGATCAACGTGGGGGTCAGCAATGATTTTAACCTCGATTTCTTGGTCAGCAGCCATACTGACAGTTGCGGCAACGTTGATGTTTAATGGGAACTTTTTAACTGCTTCGGTGGCTTTTCCCTGGTATAATATTTTTTCTTTTTCAGTGGTAATCCCTAAGGAACGAGGTGGTTTCCTAGTTACCAGGGTTACTCGCTGAATTTTACCTAAAGACGCAGCTTTAATCCCATCTAATCCTACTATGGCTCCGGAAGGAGCGTATATCCTGCATTTATTTTCTTTTGCTAGTTTTTCTAGTTTTAATCTAGTTTCAGGATTTATAAGGCCCCCTACACTCATAATCATAACATCTTTACCTTCTTTAAGAATGGTGGGAACCATTTCTTCCACTGATTTGGGTGAAGCCGCTTCAATTACCATGTCAACATGGTTGAGCATGTCTTTCATGTCCAGAACCACCCTTCCATCAACTTGTGAGGCCAGGTTTTCGGCTCTTTCCATGTCACGATCATAAAAAAATTTTATTTCAACGCCAAGCTTCCCTTCTCGGGCAAAATTCGTAATGATATTAGCTATGGCGCCGCATCCCAGGATGCCAACTTTCATCTAAGTCTCCGCGCTGGCAGGTGCACTGGATTCCTTAATCTCTGGACTAATTAATAAAATATCCCCCACTGCCTGAACCCTATCATATGGTATTTCCACAGTTCCTTCCTCTTTTAAGGGCCTAATTTCGTCCCCCTCCGGCACTATTCTTATGCTTTTTGTTATAACATCTTTAATACCAACGGTTTTTTTGTCAGGATTCATGGCAACGGCTTTTAGGGTTGAAACCCTTCCTTTTTTAATGTTTAATATTACGTCCTGAATGCGTCCCACGTACTTTCCGCGGGTGGTGTATACATCTAAGTTATATAGATTAGTTAATTCCACCATATTTCCACCTCTCATTTTTTGGCAATACCCTGGGTCTTTTGAAACTCATCCACATTCATCTCAGGGGGTACCATTAACTAAATTAAATTAAAACCTTCCCTGTACTTAAAGATTTCGAAAGAAGAGGTTATTGTAACCAGAAATTTAGGGTAGCACCGGTAAATCAAGTAGGTTTTTCAATAGTTTTAATAATAATCTAAAGATAAAGTGTATAGGCATAAACAGGAGTGAATGTATAAAACTAATGAAACGTTGCAATGATTTGAGATGTCAAGTTGGTTTATAATGATTATTGTAATTTATGGTCTGGTGCTAGAATGTGGGATACAAGCAAAGATTACAGGCTCTTGGTAGCAGAAAAATCAGTTGAACTATTCCTGAAAACAATTGATGGGGCTAACCTGAAGGGTAAATGGAATAAAAAAAAGGTCTTACAAGCAGCAGGTAAGATGAAATCGGAGATTCAGACCCTATACTATTCCTACATCTCGCCGTCTGAATTGGCAGAAACTCCACAATTGACTTTCTTAGAGGAACAGGGAAATGAAATATTAGATGCATTAGGGGGAGAGTTATGGTACAAGCAATTCCTGGAACTAGCTAATCGTGATGAGAAAGAAAAGCTGGAAGAGGCTTTAGCTAAAATAAAATTTTTTCTCAACACTATTTCTGGTCTACAGTCCCGTCTTAATTTAGGGGAAATAAAAGATCCAGTCATAGGTATTGATATAAAAAAAGGAGAAATACTAAGTGTTTCTAAACACCCTAAGGCTGATAAACTCTTGGTGTGCAATGTGAACTTACAGGAACGAGCCATCACTGTGGTAACCAATGACTTGGAAGTTAAAGAACAAAATCAAGTGGCGGTTGCTTTGCTTCCCCCAGAAGTTTTTATGGGCATAACCAGTGAAGGAATGTTTTTAGGTGCTGGTGAAGGTATTTTAAAGGATGTAAAAGGGGATTTAGGGAAACTTCCTCAAGG
>JAHKLP010000096.1 GCA_020855015.1 Methanobacterium sp. | reverse complement strand
GGTAGGGTGATCCAGAGGAACATCCCACCCTCTGGTTCGGTGTGTTTGACTTCCCTTGGCAGAAATTCCTTTATTGATGTTACCATTTGGTCTCTCTGTGACTTGTAGAGTTTTTTTATCTTATGGATATGTCCATCAACATCGTTATCCTGAAGGTACTGGTAAACCACTCTCTGGGTGAAATAATTGGAGTGGAGGTCTGAGGCTTGTTTAGCAGTGATCAGTTTATCCATAACCTCTGGAGGAGCTACAATCCAGCCCATCCTCATTCCAGGGGAAACTATTTTACTGAAAGTACCGAAGAGCACAGAATCAGGTAGTTGGGATTTGATCGGGGGTATGTCTTTCCCCATGAATCTTATATCGCCATAGGGATTGTCCTCAACCAGAATAGTCTCATGGTCTTTAAGGATATCTGCAACTTCTTTCCTCTTCTTTTGGGAATATGTTATTCCGGTGGGGTTCTGAAAGCTGGTGACAGCGTAGAAAAGTTTGATATCTTCAGTTCTGAGCAATTTCTCCAGGGCTGCAGTGTCAACCCCATCCTCCGGGAGGGGTACTGAATGAAATTCAGGTTCAAATAGTCCAAAGGCCTGTATTGCCGCCAGATAGGTTGGTCGTTCCATAACCACGCCATCATTCTCATCTAAGAAAACCTTTCCCACCAGGTCCAGACACTGCTGGGATCCATTGGTTATCAGGATGTCATCACTATTCACATTCAGACCGTGATGACTGTACCTTTTGGCTATGAACTCCCTCAGGGGATTATAACCCTCAGTTGTACTGTACTGTAGAACCTGTTCCCCTTCATCATCTAAAACCTTGGAAGTGGCCTTTTTAACCTCATCTACAGGGAAAGATAAGGGGTTGGGTAGTCCACCGGCAAAGGAGATTACATCCGGATCCTCAGTAACCTTCAGGATTTCTCTGACAAATGATCTTGGTATTTTATGCATACGACGGGCAAAAGGGTAATTCATAATAATTCCTCAAAACTCTCAATTTAAGTTAAAACATTTTTTTATGTATTATTTTTTACTACCATAACGTTGAACATGTTCCCATGCATCATGGTATCGTTCAAAACCATCTTTGCGGGTATAAATGGATGTGTCCTGACGATTGAACACTTCACGGTCTCCACCCACTGGACAGACTTTGATACAGATTCCACAGGGAGAATTATACTCCTTTCTGAGCTTTTCACTGCGCCTGGCGCATTTCATCTTATTTATCAGTGGGGGTGAGCTGCTGCCAGACGGATACCTTGATTCGATGGCTTTAACAGGACATTGAACTGCACAGGAAAGACAACGAGTGCATAAATCCTCACCAGGGATGGGATCTCCTTTCATTTCTGCGGTGGTAAATATGGATGTAAAACGTACCCGCGGTCCAAATTCAGGGGTTAAAAGGACGTTATTCAGCCCAAATGATCCTAAACCTGCCAGGAATGCAGCATGTTTATGGGAGAAAAAGGTCAAAGGACTTTCAAGAAGCACCTCAATATCCCCATAACCATCTCTGGGCAGATAAATTGATGGATAACCCTTTAATGTCAGATAATTTGCTATTTCATAGGCCTTTTCATCTAAGAGATTATTCACTGTTTCGTACAGTTCATGATAATATATCGACGGGGCAGTTTCAACTATGGGAAGTTGTACGGGCAGTCCAATGACGATAACTGTTTTAACTTCGGGATAGATGGATTGTGGCCAGAATTCACGAGGTATCCAGTGGGAGAAATTTTGGGGTAGTTCTGTGGGAGGTTGTTCCCACCTTTCCTTGGGGGCAAACCCCACCATTGGTATTCCCATTTTGTAACATTTAGCCTTAATTTTATCCTTTATACCGGGAGTTTTTGATTTCATAGATCTAGTTTATCTTATGATTTTTCCTGTATTTCATTCCTGACATTCAAATATTGTGTAGAGGATGCATAAAAATTATGGGTTTGGGGGATTTAGAGGTATTTAGGATAGTATCCTGATTTCTGTATATCCTTTTAACCATTTGAGCACCTCAAACCACAAAACACTGAGTGTACCGGCTACTGTGCACACTAGGATATCGCCGGGATTCAATGGACAGAATCTGAAAAGTTGCTGTAATGGTGGGAAATATATCACCAGTCCCAGAAATATCAGCGCACCAGTTAAAACCCACCATAGTGCCTTATTAGGTGATCTGATTGTCTGGAGTATGGTGTTGGACCAGGAACGATTGGTAAGTATTAATGACAGGTTGGCGATGATGAGGGTGGTGAAGCTGATGGTTCTGGCAAGATCTTCTCCCCTGTCGAGGGTGAGGATATAAACTCCTAAAACAATGAGGAAAACAACTATTCCCTGCAAAATGCTCATCCCAATTGTTCCTCTGTTAAATAATGCTTCATCTGGATTTCTGGGTGGTCTCATCATAACATTTTTTTCAGCAGCTTCAGCTTCAAACACCACGGTACAGGAGGGGTCAATGATAAGTTCCATGAACACTATTTGAACAGGGAAAAGGACCAGCGGCCATTGGAATAACACCGGGAAAAATGACATCCCTATAATTGGAACATGCACTGCGAAGATATAGGCACTGGCTTTTTTCAGGTTGTCATATATGCGGCGGCCCATCTTCACGGCAGATACAATGGATGAGAAATCATCTTCCAGTAAGACCATTGATGATGACTCCCTGGCCACATCGGTACCTCTACCACCCATACTGATACCTATATGGGCTGATTTAAGAGCAGGGGCATCGTTAACTCCATCTCCAGTCATTGAAACAATTTCCCCATTGGATTTAAGGGCCTCTACCAGACGTAACTTCATCTCTGGCACCATACGGGCGAAGATGTTAACATCCTTCACCCTGTCTTTCAGGGCCAAATCATCCATTTCTGCCAATTCTGGCCCGGTTATAACTTTTTTTGGTTCTTCAAGTCCTATTTTTTGGGCTATGTTCATTGCTGTGCCGGGGTAGTCTCCAGTGATCATTACCACTCTTATTCCGGCCTGATAACATTCCTCCACTGCTTTTGGAACTTCTTCACGAACAGGGTCTATAAATCCAACCAGTCCCAGAAACTGGAAGTTAAAATCGTGTTGCTCTCCAGGGAGGTCTGTTTTTTTAAAGTGAGCTCTGGCCACTCCAATAATTCTTAAACCTTCGCTGGCCATTAAAGAAATGTTATGGGATAAGTGGTCTAATTCATCATCATTCATGTGACAAAGATCAGCAACAGCCTCAGGAGCACCTTTTGCAGCTATTACGTAATATTCGCCGTCTGGAGATTGCCATACATGAGACATGGCCAGTAATTCTTGGGAGAGAGGGTACTCACGCACCAGTTGCCAGTCTTCATGCAAATGTTCTGTATCGGTGAGGGTTATATCTCCTAAATTTTTAAGAGATTTCTCCATAGGGTCAAAGGGATCTCTCTGGCTGGCCAGGATACTGAATTCAATAAGTTCATGGAATTTCTCAGGCAAATTATCAGTTTTTTCAGGATCTATATCAAAAAAATTATCTCCACTCATTATTTTAGCCACAGACATCCTGTTAAGGGTTAAGGTCCCTGTTTTATCTACACAAAGCACAGTGGTTGACCCTAAAGCCTGAATTGCATGTGAACGTCTTGTTAGAACGTTTTTTCTGGATATTCTCCAGGCGCCCAATGCCAGAAAAATGGTTAACACCACGGGGAACTCTTCGGGGATGATGGCCATGGCCAGGGTTATACCGGCCAGGAAACCGTTAAGCCAGTCCAGACGGGTTAGTCCGTAGATCACAACTACCGCAGCACACAGGGCAACACCTACCAGTGCAAAGTTCCGTACCAGGGTACGAGTTTCCTTTTTTAATGATGTGTCCTCTGTTTCCAGGGTCTGGAGGCGTTTCCCAATACGGCCCATTTCTGTGTCCAGGCCGGTGGATGTGATCTGTGCCACACCCTGACCCTGCACTACCAGAGTTCCAGAGTAGACTGAGGGAAGACCATCCCCACCAGGGGGATGCATATCCATAACTCCGCCACATTGGACTTTACGCACTGGAACAGACTCCCCGGTGAGGAGGGATTCATTTATAAGGAGATTGCTGCAGGATAGTAGCACTCCATCGGCAGGCACCCGGTCACCCTCCTTGAGCATTATAATATCATCAGTAACCACATCTCTACCGGCAATACGCATTTGCTTCCCGTCGCGTATAACCAGGGCCCTGGGACTGGAAAGGTCTCGCAGGGCCTCCAGGGTGCGTTCAGTTTTACGTTCCTGGTAGAAAGTAATTCCCATAATCACGAAAACAAAACCCAGGAGCATGACTGCTTCCTGGAGATCTCCCAGAAACATGTAAATCGTGCCACAAGCAATCAAAAGAAGGAACATAGGTTCACGGATAACTTCCAGAACTATGTTGAAAACTGATCTTTTATCAGCTGAGGGAAGTTCGTTGTATCCTTCTTTTTTAATTTTATTTGAAACTTCTTCCTGGGAAAGTCCCCTAACATTCTCGAGATCAAATTCATCTGCCAAATACAGTACCTCCTAGCTGGTGAGAATCATTCATCTTTAGGTTTATTTAGATATGAAAAGGAGCATATATATCTTTTTCCCTATAATAAAAGAGTTAGGAGTCCCTAATGGATGAAATAAAATGTTAGGTTCATCTAATATGTGATAGGGGGATGAAAATTTAAGAAAAATAATGGATGAATTGGTGATTGGGATATCTATGTTAAGGGGGATTGGGATGATGGAACGCCATGATTCTATAAATCCAGAGATTCCAGGCGATCCATAGACTCCTCCAAATCATGGTATGAGGCAGCATAAGAAATTCTGAAATGCCCTTCACCGTATTTACCAAATGAATTACCAGGAACCAGTACCACATCCTTTTTTAGAGCTTCTTCTACCAATCTCTCTGGATTCTCAATGGAGGGGAAGACATAGAATGCTCCCTTAGGTTGATTGCACTTGATACCCATCCCATGCAGTCTTTCCACCACCAGATCTCTTCTTCTTTCAAATTCACAAACCATTTCTCTTACTTCATCCTGGGGGCCTTCGAGGGCGGCCAGACCTGCTTTCTGGGATAGTGATGTGGCACAAGTAACAGTGTACTGGTGAACCTTTAAAATATCCTCAGTTAATTCCGGTGGGGCAGCCAGATATCCGATTCTAAAACCAGTCATGGCATAGGTCTTGGAGAACCCATTAATTGTAATGACATTATCTGAGTAACGAGCTGGACTGTAATGTTTCTTCCCATAAATGATCTTTTCATAGATCTCATCAGAAATAAGGATAATGTTATGATCATCTGCAATATCAGCCAAACCCTTAATATCATCCTTTTCTAGTACACCACCCGTGGGGTTGCCCGGTGAATTCATTATAATAGCCTTAGTACGTGGTGTTACCAGTTCAAGCAAGTCTTCAGGTAGTAGTCTGAAATCATTTTCATCCTTAAGATGAGCTGGGACTGATTTTCCCCCCGATATTTTCACACAGGCATCATAAGCTACAAAGCCAGGATCAGGAATTATAACTTCATCCCCTTCCTCTATCAGTGCATTGGTACTGGAATATAATGCTCCACTGGCACCAGTAGTAACAATTATTGATTCAGGAGAGGTTTCGATATGATTTTCATTTTTCAATTTATGGGATAAGGCCTCGCGCAGTTCAATGATCCCCATGTTACCTGTGTAATGGGTGAAACCTTCATCAAGGGCTTCTTTAACTGCCTCACGGATATGTGGTGGGGTGTCAAAGTCTGGCTCTCCCAATGCCAGGTTGATGGAGTTTTCTCCCACCATATCAAACATCTTCCTTATACCAGATAGATCAATAGACTTAACTCTTTCTGCTGGTTTCATGAGATCACTAAACCTTTTTATATGTTAATTGAATATTTTAAATTAATCCATTCTAATTGGTTGTAAATAGGATGTTTATATGTGGGAAAATAGCTTGATAATTGAGAAAATTAAAGAGCAGAAAAATTTAATTCTTGTTTTGGTGTTATACACTTTTTTGGCAATTATTCTATTTTCACATTATAAATATGTAATTTATCCTGATGTAATAGCCTACATTAGTATTGCACAACATTATTTGAATGGACGTATTTCTTATGCTATTAATGGTTATTGGAGTCCTTTGTATTCATGGCTTTTAATGCCATTTCTTGTTTTATGGCCTGGTAATGTTGGTAATCTTATGGTTACCAAGGTTCTGGCTGTTATTCTTGGTTTATTTACTTTAAACGCAGTTAATCTTGTTTTGGATAAGTTAAGTTTTGGTATTCGTCAAAAAACAATTATATTATTGGCTTCAATTCCTTTTATGCTCTATTTGACTTTTAATTTTGTTACTCCAGATTTGTTGGTTACTTGTATCTTGTTATATTACTTCAGTTTTTTGATTGATGAGAAGTATAGGAAATTAACGTCTTTTGGAGTGATTATTGGGTTTTTGGGGGCTTTGGCATTTTTAGCTAAGAGTTATTGTTTTTATTTTTTCTTGGTTCATTTTGTTTTAGTTAATCTTTTTTTTATGAAGAATTTCCCTGAGGATAGGCCTGTTATTAAGAAGAATCTTTTATTAGGTCTTTCCATTTTTTTAGTTATCAGTGGTCTCTGGGCTGGTATTATCAGTGAAAAATATGGGGAAGTTACTCTGGGGACTGCTGGATCTTATAATTATGCGATTATTGGCCCGGAATCCAATGGTCAGATAACGGATAACCAGATTTTAACGCCGCCTAATGAGTTTGCGGTTAGTTCATGGGAGGATCCTAGTTATTTTGAAGTTGAAAAATGGGGTCCATTGGAATCTCCTCAGGCTTTTTTCCATCAAATAATAATTATTTTAGACAATATCCGTAAAATATTCTTTATATCAGGTTTAAGTATGTTTATTCCTATTGTTGCAATTATTCTCTCTTTATCTTTATTTTTGAAATCGGGTAGAAAATTGGTAAGGAATAATATCCTCTTATTTCTAGGAACTATGATCATCTATACTGTGGGATATATCTTTATAGTAATCTTAGCCAGATATATATCGTTTGTTTTAGTGTTGTCCTTTTTATTGGGTTTTTATTCTTTAAACATGCTTTTTGAGGAAAATATTATCCAACCTAATTTTTATAAATTGATTTCAATTTTACTGGTATTTTTACTCTTTTTTTATCCCATGATGCCTTTGAGTTATCTTGATGATACTTTTTTTAGGATATACGATAAGAGTGTGGATTTAAAATCACAAGGAATAAGGGGTAATATAGCTTCTAATTATTTATGGTATCGAGTGGACTATTATTGTTATTATTTGGATGGCAAATATTATGGTGTTACTAAAAATCAGTCTGGTGCTGAATTAAAGGATACATTAAAACGTTATAGGATTGATTATTATTTTGTGTGGGGTAAACCCCACCATGATAATTTGGGAGATATTGTATATCAGGATGAATATTTGGTAGTATATCGGATAAAAAAGTGATTATCAAACCTATAATCAGTTTTCATGAATGGAATCATAGACTTTCTCGCTTGTAGTTCATGAGATATAGACTAAACCTTTTTATATGTTGATTGAATATTTTAAATTAATCTATTCTTATTGGTTGGAAATAGGATGTTTATATGTGGGAAAATAGCTTGATAATTGAGAGAATTAAAGACCAGAAGAATTTAATTCTTGTTTTATTGTTATACCTTTTTTTGGCAATTATTCTATTTTCACGATATAAATATACAATTGACACTGATGGAATAGCTTACATTAGCATTGCAAAACATTATTTAAATGGGCATATATCCTATGCTATTAATGGTTATTGGAGTCCTTTGTATTCCTGGCTTTTAATGCCTTTCATATCTTTATGGCCAGGTAATACCGGTAATGTTATGGTTATGAAGGTTCTGGCTGTTATTCTTGGTTTATTTACTTTGAACGCAGTTAATCTTATATTGGGTAAGTTAGATTTTGGTATTCGTCAAAAAACTGTTATATTGCTGGCTTTAATCCCATTCATGCTCTATGTTACATTTAGTGTTGTTACTCCGGATTTGTTGGTTACTTGTATCTTGTTATATTACTTCAGTTTTTTGATTGATGAGAAGTATAGGAAATTAATGTCTTTTGGAGTGATTACTGGGTTTTTAGGGGTATTGGCGTTTTT
>JAHKLP010000120.1 GCA_020855015.1 Methanobacterium sp. | reverse complement strand
TGATGAATTTTTTATTCAGGGAAATGAAGCATGTGCTCGAGGGGCCATAAAAGCTGGTTGTCGGTTTTTTGGGGGTTACCCCATAACACCATCTACTGAAATCGCTGAAGACATGGCAATCCTTCTTCCAAGAGAAGGAGGAGTATTTATTCAGATGGAAGACGAAATTTCGGCGCTTGGTTCAGTAATTGGGGCAGTTTGGTCTGGAGTTAAGGGAATGACTGCCACTTCAGGACCTGGATTTTCCCTAATGCAAGAACACATTGGTTACGCTGCAATGACAGAAACTCCTTTAGTTATAATTAACATGCAGCGAGGATCTCCTTCTACTGGTCAGCCCACCATGGCTTCCCAAAGCGATATGATGCAGGCCCGATGGGGATCCCATGGAGATTATGAGATAATAGCTCTTTCACCATCATCGGTACAGGAATGTTGTGATTTTACAATTGAAGCTTTTAATCTGGCAGAAGAATATCGTGTGCCTGTAATGGTCATGAGCGATGAAATAGTTGGCCATATGCGGGAAAAAATCACAATCCCAAACCAGGTGAAAATTAATAAACGTAAAATGCCTGAGGAGACACCTGAAAAATTTTTACCATTTAAGGCTGATGCTGAAGGTACATCCCCTATGCCTCCTTTTGGAAGTGGTTATAAATTACATGTAACTGGTCTAACTCACGATGAAAGAGGTTATCCTGATGCTTCAAATCCAAAAGCTCATTCAAAACTTGTAAAAAGGCTTTGTGATAAAATAAATAAGAACAGAGAACAAATTACTAGGGTGCATCAAGAACTAGTAGATGATGCAGAAATCATAGTTGTTTCTTATGGAGCTCCTTCTCGGTCAGTGGCAACTGCAATTAAAAAAGCACGCAAAGAAGGTATTAAAACAGGATACATGAAATTAGATGTAGTATGGCCTTTCCCTGAAAAGGAAATTAGAGAAGCTGCCAAAAAGGCTTCAAAAATTATTGTGGTAGAAATGAATTTAGGCCAAATAGTCCACGAAGTTGAAAGAGTTGCCTGTGGTCATTCAGAGGTTTCACTGCTTTCTAAGATTGGTGGGGAAATACACCGACCGGATGAAATTCTAAACAAAATAAAATCTGAAATGGAATAAATGAAAATAATTAAAAATTATCAATATATTGACATACATGATGTTTTTACAAAAAAAGGAGAGTTAAAAAATGGATAAAACGAATGAAAATCGTTTTATGAAATATTTACGTAAAGATAGACTTCCCCATATTTTCTGTGCAGGTTGTGGGAATGGAATTGTCCTTAACACATTCTTTAATGGTATGGAAATGGCGGGAATTGACTTTGAAAATATTGTAATGGTTTCTGGGATTGGGTGTTCTTCCAGAATACCTGGTTATGTGAAGTGTGATTCTCTTCACACCACTCATGGACGTCCCATTTCCTTTGCTACAGGTATTAAATTAGGAAATCCCCATCATGACGTTGTAGTCTTCACTGGAGATGGAGATGCTGCTGCAATAGGAGGTAATCATCTAATTCACGCCGCACGAAGAAATATAGACCTTACTGTTATTTGTATAAATAATAGCATCTATGGAATGACCGGGGGCCAAATTAGCCCAACATCTCCTCAAGGAAGTTATGGAAGCACTGCACCATACGGAGCAATTGAACGTCCTTTTGACCTTTCTAAGTTGGTATCAGCTGCCGGTGCTACATACGTTGCACGTTGGACCACAGCACATCCACTGCAGCTTTCAAATGCTGTTAAAAAAGGTCTCAAAAACAAAGGTTTTTCGTTTGTTGAGGTTATATCTCAGTGTCCTACTTACTTTGGTCGTAAAAATCGTATGAAAACACCGATTGAAATGATGAAATGGATGAAAGAGAATAGTGTGGTCAGTAGAAGGGCCCGTAAAATGTCTCCAGAAGAGTTAGAAGGTAAAATTATTTTAGGCGAATTTGTAAATGAAAAGGAGCCTGAATTTTCAGAAGAACTGTTCAATTTAATTGAGAATAAATGTTCAGATGATTCTCTTTCTATCATAAATTCAGCGTACAAGGAGGATTAAATTGAGAAAAGAAATAAGAATTGCTGGTTTTGGTGGACAAGGCATAATTTTAGCAGGTATAGTGATTGGAAAGGCTGCTGCACTGTATGATAATATATATGCAGTCCAAACCCAATCTTACGGTCCAGAAGCAAGAGGAGGGGCCTCAAGAACTGAAGTAGTTATTAGTGATGAGGAAATAGATTATCCCAAGGTCCAAAAAGCAGATATATTTGTTGCCATGTCTCATCAGGCATTAATGGCCTACCTAGACGATCTCAAAAGTGGGGGAATTCTCATAGTTGACCCTGACATGATAGTTGAGGAAGAAATACTTCCTTTCATAAATGAACACGATATTAAGTATTATAAAGCACCGGTAACTAAAACCGCTGAAGAGGAAATTGGCCTTAAAATTGTGGCCAATATAGTTATGATCGGTGCAATCACCCAATTTACCGGTGTTATATCCCGAAAATCAGCTGAAAAAGCCATAGCTGCCAGTGTACCTAAAGGAACTGAAGAAAAAAATATAGCTGCATTTGAAGCAGGATTAGCCTTAGCCAACGAGGAATTAGAATGAAGCTTTATGAGTATAGTGCTAAAAATATTTTTAAACAGGAAGGAATTCCCATACCCAGATCAGATCTTGCCAAAAGTGCTGAAGATGCAAAAGCTATAGCAACAAATATTGATAAACCAGTTGCACTTAAATCGCAAATACTGCTGGGAGGAAGAGGTAAAGCCGGAGGCATAAAATTTGCTAATACTCCTGAAGAAGCTTATACTGCCTCAAATAAACTTATTGGCTCTTTTATAAGGGGAGAACCTGTGCAATCACTCTTAGTAGAAGAAAAACTTAAAATTGAAAAAGAGTTCTATCTTAGTATTGCCGTGGATCGAAGTAATAAAAAATCTTTAATAATGGCTAGCAGTGAGGGTGGAATAGAAATAGAGGAATTAGCAAGAACACAACCTGAAAAAATTATTAAAAAACATTTAAACCCTTTAAATGAATTTTTACCATTTAATGCCCGGGAAATAGCCCGGAAAATGGGAGTAAACTCTGCTTTAATTCCTCCTATGGGTGCAGTTATCTGGAAATTATTTAACATTTTTAAAAAATACGATGCAAACTTGGCCGAGATCAATCCCTTGGTATTGACTGAAGAAGGACTAATCGCGGCTGATGCAAAGCTGGAAATAGACGATGACGCATTATTCCGTCATAAACATCTTATGGAACTGGAAGAATATGAAGAAAAAGAATTTGCTTATGTTAAACTGGAAGGTGATGTGGCAGTTATTGGCAATGGTGCCGGTCTTACTTTAACTGGTATGGATATGATAAAGTTGTATGGTGGAAATCCAGCCACTTTTCTAGATATTGGTGGCGGAGCCTCATCAAAAAATATAGAAAAAGCCATAAATCTAGTTTTAGAGTACCCTAAAGTTAAAGTCATATTCTTAAATGTTTTGGGAGGCATAACCCGGGCAGATGATGTTGCAAGTGGGGTAATCAATGTCTTAAATAACGCTAACCGGAAAGTACCCATGGTCATAAGATTGACGGGGACAAATGAAGAAGAGGGCCAGAGGCTATTAAGTGAAGCAGGAATTTCATTTGAAACATCCATGGAAGCAGCAGCGAAAAAAGCTGTTGAATTATGTAATTAGACTTAGCACGTGCCTCTGAAAAAAATAATATTTTAAATTAAAGCTTTCTTTTTATAATTACCACGTGGGCCATTACCAATGCCGATAGAACAATATAAGCAATCATTGCTGATCCATTTATAGAACGGGTAAATAAGAAAAGTCCAACAATTGTTTGGGCAATAAAAGCTGATAAAGCTCCAATTAATAGTGCTTCTCTTCCCAGATATCTTCTACTCCCTTCTTTTCTTTTGCTTCGATATTTTCTAAGTATGGTAAATCCAGAACAGATTACAATAAGACTCCAGCCTAATATGGCAAATAATCCTGCATATCCAAAGTCAAAAGCTATACCAAAAATACCTGGTAACATATAATCTATGTAATCCTTTTTAATTACCAGTACTCCGTAGAATAGTGGAAATGGTAAACTAAAGTAATGAATAAAGGTTAGTGGAAGAGAAATATAACCATCTGATCCTCCTAGGCACTGTGCACCCCAGTGACATGCTCCTTTTACATGGCCCCAGAAGGTTGTATTATTGATTACCATCTTTAAACTTGGGGTGGAATATTGTTCAATTCTGGCTATCCTCAAGAGAGGACTTAAAACTGCTTTATCCAGTATTCTTGATAAAAGTTCAAGAATTCCAAATGCAGCTATACCTGCTATTACCCAGGTGACAATTGTTCTTGGAGAAATCCTGGTACTTCTTTGAAAACTTTTAGACATTATAATATATCCGACCGCCCATCCCAAAAACCATAGAAAAAGAAATGATCGGTGCATTATTCCTCCACCAATAGCAATTGCAAAGAAAAGTATTAGTGACAATGCCTTTATTGATGAAGATCTGATTCCAACTTCACTTAAAAGATTTGCAGCAGCAGTTACAGTTACCCATGCAAAAACTGAAAAT
Organism: Methanobacterium sp.; assembly: GCA_020855015.1. Classification (GTDB taxonomy): domain Archaea; phylum Methanobacteriota; class Methanobacteria; order Methanobacteriales; family Methanobacteriaceae; genus Methanobacterium. Next base: position 457 of record JAHKLP010000120.1, on the reverse strand, counting down.
GCTCCAAAAGGATGAGTAAATTCATGATGTGACATGAAGGGAAGCAGCAGAAATGTTGCATCCAACCCAAAAAGTAGGGCAATAGCTACAGTAATAACCAGCCCTATAAATAGAACCATGCTTAATGGAATAGCAACTATATTAAATAATAGTAATATCCCTACATGGATAATTAGAGCAACTTCTATTATGAATTGAAGATGATTTTGAGCCATAAACATAATATCTCAGCCATAAACATAGTATCTAAAACTTATATCTAAAACAGGAACATATTTTCATTATAGTTAGATCATCACTATTTAATAAATCTATTGTATATTAAATCAAAGAAAGGTTAACAAACTATAAAATTAATTATAAGAGAATAGTTATAAACTTATAGATTTTTAATTTCAAATATAATTATAAAATCAATAGTCAGTACTCATTTTTCAATAAAATACTGCTAAGAAAT
>JAHKLP010000063.1 GCA_020855015.1 Methanobacterium sp. | reverse complement strand
TGCGGAGAAGATTTGCTTTTGCCGAGAAAATCCAGGAATGAAAACAGTAAAACTAAAATCTTTATTTTTTCCAATTTATTATCTCTTTTTGGTGTCTAAATGCAAGTTTCCTTAAGTTTAGAGAGATCATTTTCTCATGATGTATCCATTATGGTTGATGTTCTGCGCGCCAGCACCACCATCACCATTGCCCTGGAAAGAATCCCCCATATAATCCCTACACGAAAAATAAACGAAGCTCTAACCATGGCGGCAGAAAAAGATGCTTTTTTAGCGGGAGAAAGGGGTGGAGCCAACATTGAAGGGTTTAATACAGGGAACTCACCAATTGAAATACAGAAGTTGACTGGTAAACCCCTGATAATTACCACCAGTAATGGAACCAGAATTCTAGAGAGTATAAGTGGCCGTGCACTCATTGGTTCATTCGTAAATTCTCGGGCTGTTGCTCAAAAGGCCATTGAAACTGCTGTTGATGAGGTAGAGGTGGTTATGGCTGGGGTTAAAGGAAGATTTGCTATAGAAGATTTTCTGGGGGCTGGAGAGATTATTACCCATCTCCAAAAACACGACCTTGATGAGATGGCCCAATCTGCTTGTTTAGCCGTTCAAAATCCTGAATTGGTGGATGAATATGTTAAAAACTCCTTATCCGCACGAAACTTGAGAAAGTTAGGATTTGGTGATGATGTGGATTTCTGTCTCCAGAGAAATATTTCCAATGTAGTACCCCAACTTCAAGATGGAATAATAAGGAAATAATATGAACAAAAAAGACTGATAACTAGTATGGAATTAAATAAATAGAACAATCTTTTTATAAGTAAAATTATATTTTAGGCTTACTCTTAAAAATCTATAAAACTGCCTATCATACAATATAAATAAAATTGATCAAACATTTTAATCTAATTTAGAGTGATTTAATGGCACCTGAGAACTTAAAAATCATCGGTACCGCCCACGTGTCTGAGAAGAGTGTGGAAGAGGTAAGAAATACCATTATAGAATCCCATCCAGACGTTGTGGCAGTGGAACTGGATGCTAACCGTTATCAGAATCTGCTAAATGAGAAAAAAGGCATAATACCGGATAAAGAAATTAAAATAAGGGAAATCTTAAAAGGGAATAATTTTTCCATGCTCCTGGTGAGTGGATTTCTCAGCTATTTCCAGAAAAAGATCGGAGAAGAATTGGGAGTCAAACCGGGTTCAGAGATGTTGGCTGCAGCTGAAGCAGCCGAAGAAGTAGGATCCAGGTTGGTCCTAATAGACCGGGACATCCAAATAACCCTTAAACGGGCTTTGAATAGTATGAGCTTCTGGGAAAAGGCTAAATTTGTATACAGCATTATTGCATCGTTTTTTGCTGATGATGAGACAATTGAAGATATAGAGAGCATAAAAGAGGGTGATACTCTGGCTGAAGTTATGAATTACTTCCAGGAGATGTCTCCCCGTGCCTATGAAGTTCTGGTAAAAGAACGAGATGCTTACATGGCCAGGAAGCTCATGGATATCGATGGAGATGTGATTGCAGTGGTGGGGGCTGGTCATAAAGATGGGATTTATAAGAACCTTGAACATCCCGAGGATATGCCATCACTGCTGGAGCTTTTGGAGTTAAAAAAAAAAAGAATCTCCGTAACTAAGATTATTTTATTTGCCATCCCTGTCTTATTCATTATAATATTTGCCGCAGCTCTTTTTAGAGGCATTAATATTCAAGGAGATCTTTTATGGTTTGTTTTGCTCACCGGTAGCCTGGCGTTTCTTGGATCATTACTGGCCGGATCCAAATTACCATCAGCCATAGTTGCATTTCTTGTAGCTCCCATTACCGCCATACATCCCCTTCTAGCTGCAGGCTGGTTTGCAGGGATAGTGGAAGCAAAATTAAGGGGATTTTCAATTGATGACCTTGCAGGGTTATCCAAAAGTGAAAGCTTTAAAGAACTCTGGAATAACAACCTTTTCCGAATTCTCCTGGTGGTGGCAGGTGCTAACCTAGGGACCATGATTGGCGTTTTTTTATCTATACCTAACGTACTCATACCTCTGATTAATAAATTAATGGGAATGTGAAAGATAATTTTTTAAACAAACATTGGACCTTGTTAATCTTATTAAGATTCAAATGGGGTTGATTTAATGTACCTGATATTCAGATGTGATTGTGGGCGGGCAATTTACGCTAAAGAAGGAACTAAGAGGAAGAAGTGTGTCTGTGGGAAGAATTTGAAGGTAGCTGAAAGGAGGATCATAGCCAAAACTGAAGACCACTTAACAGCCGCTGAAAAGGTGCAGGAACTCCAGGAAGAAAAGTATGGAGGGGGCTACTTTACCACTGCTGATAAAATATAATCAAGATTATGATTTGAAATTTTTTTAAAACTGTTAAGAGATGATATAGTAATATAAACAATGAAAACTCGATAATAGAACATCAGGTTTAATTATGAATAAAGGAAATTTCTCGAAACTAACCCGTGAAGGTGAGAGAAAAAACATAGAATTCAAAGAAAACCTTAATTCTAAAACTCATCTTTTAACTGAACGTAAACAGCAACTGGCATCTCAGATGAAGTACCGTCTGGAAAGGGGAAACGGTGAGGCCATTTATTTTTTAGGAGTAGATGATGATGGTCAACTCCTGGGACTCAGAGAGGAAAAAATGGATGAATCCCTGAATGTTTTGAGTGAAATTGCCAGTGAAATCAATGCAAGAATCGTTGATGTGGAAACCGAACCTGCAATCTGTGGCGAAGTGGCAAAGGTGGTTATTAGCCGTTTGCAAAATAAAAAAACAGACCACCTGCTTATCGGAGTTGCGGGTCACGTAGATCATGGAAAAAGCACACTGGTGGGAACATTAACCACTGGATCCCTGGACACTGGATCAGGAAGTACCAGAATATTCCTGGACGTTCAAAAACATGAAATCGAACGGGGATTGTCAGCTGATCTCTCCTTTGCAGTGTATGGATTCAATAGGGGAGAAACAATAAGGATTAATAATCCTCTTAACAAGCGTGAAAAAGCTATTTTGGTTGAAAAATGTGATAAACTCGTTTCATTCGTTGATACAGTTGGTCATGAGCCCTGGCTCCGAACCACCATTCGTGGTATTGTGGGACAGAAGTTGAGTCATGGACTACTAGTTGTGGCAGCCGACCAGGGACCTACACACATCACTCGGGAGCACTTAGGCATCATACTTGCCATGGAATTACCGGTAATAGTGGTGATAACCAAAATTGACATGGTCAGCATAGAGAGGATTGAAACTGTCCGTCAAGAAGTTTTTGACTTGCTGAAACTGGTGGGCAGGATACCCTACTTAGTTAAAAATAGGGAAGATGCTGATTTTTTAACAGAAAACATGAATCATCACCTGGTGCCTGTTATTAAAGCATCTCCGGTTAGTGGTGAAGGTTTGGAACTCCTGGACCGGATTTTTTCTCGTCTTAAAATCCCATCTCATGAAGAAGAGTCAAAAAAACCGTTCATGATGTATATTGATAAGATATACTCAGTTATTGGTGTGGGAACGGTGGTTAGTGGAACCATAAGGCAGGGTATGGTGAAAAAAGGTGAAAAACTAATTATCGGCCCTTTCAGTTCCGGTGATTTCGTTAAGGTGAATGTTAAGAGCATTGAGATGCACCATTACCGAAAGGAAAGCGCTAATGTGGGTGATGTGGTGGGTATTTCCATTACCGGTGTTGAAATGAATGAAATAAAAAGAGGTATGATTATATGTCACCAGGATTATAATCCCCGTGCAGTCAGAGAATTTGATGCCGATGTGGCTATACTTGTACACCCAACCACCATTAAAGATGGTTATGAGTGCATAACTCACATTGAGACCATTGCAGAAACTACATGTTTCAAACCTATTGAACAAGAATATTTATCTGCAGGAGATACTGGGAAAATTAGAATGAGATTCAAATATCATCCTTACGCAATTCGAGAAGGGCAAAAACTGATATTCAGGGAAGGAAAAAGTAAAGGGGTAGGTACGGTAATCCGTTTGGCCAGTTAATCATAACTGGTCAAGCAATAAAAATTCTCTATTCCATTCCTTTTTTAATAACTCCTCCTATTTCACAAGCTTTGCATATAGAAGAAGAGGATGGTTCGCCACATACATGACATTCATAGAGTTTAACCTCTTTTTTATCGATTTGCAGGTTTTTCTGGAAAAATTCCAGCATCTTAATCTTGGTACCGGGCTTATCTTCCTCTAAATGATTTAAATAATTTTTTAGTCTCGAACGCAGAGAATTCTGGGCGTATGGGCATTCTGCTAGGTGAACATCAACCTCATTCAGGACTGCCCACATTCCAACCTCTTTTTCAGGTATAGACCATAATGGCTTTATGCGTGGCACCATTTTAGGATGAATACGTTCCTGTTTAGGTCCAAACTTGGCAAAACGTCTGACATCTGCCCGGGCGAAGCTCATAAGGAAAGATTGAACTTCATCATCCAGGTTGTGTCCGGTTGCCAATTTATCAGAACCTAACTTATGGGCGGTTCGGTTTAATAGATAACGCCTGAAAACACCACAAGGAATGCATGCGGTCTTATAAAACTTTGAAGCTTGATCAAGTGTGAATCCCAGCTCATCTTCCAATGATAATTCATAATAATCTATACCAAGTTGTAATGCATTATTGCGTGCAGATATAATACCCTCTTCACGGTAACCATTAATTCCCTCATCTATTGCAATAGCCACAATGTCAAAACTAATAGATTCTCTACGAAGCCTATCAAGAATATGCAATGTTAATACGCTGTCTTTTCCTCCGGAAAGAGCTACAGCTATTTTATCCCCATCATCGATAAGGTCATAGTCATTTATGATTTTCCTCACTCGCTTTTCGAGTTCAAGGTTGAAGTTCCGGGGATCCAGAGGTTTCATAAAAATTATATGAACAGTTGAACATAAATATGATTATGATATCGGCAGAACTGACCATAATCCCAGTAGGCACATCTGGGACCAGTTTGAGCAAGTACATTGCAGTTGCCGTTGCTGCTCTGGATGTAACTGGCATTAAATATCAATTAAGCGGGATGGGAACTTTACTGGAAGCTGAAACTCCTGATGAAATCTTTGATGCCCTTAAAGTTGCCCATGAAGCGGTTTTTAAAGAAGGTGTTAATCGCGTGGTTACCAGTGTCAAGATAGATGATCGTAGGGATCGGGAAAAGACAATGGATGATAAGGTGCAATCAGTGCAAAAAAAATTGAAATAAAAATTAATAATTTAAAAAACCTTATCTGAAGCTGCTTCTAATGAAATTGCTATCTTTTCAAGTTCTTCTATTGAAAGATCAGGATGAACAGGTATGGAAAGAACTTCAGAAGCGGCTTTTTCTGTTTCAGGACAATTATCGTCATATCCCATGTCCTGGTAGAGTTTCTGTTTGTAAATGGGAATGGGATAATGAATTCCTGTTCCAACTCCTTCTTGGTTTAAATATTCCATCAGATTATCCCTTTTACCTTCTTTAACTCGTACTGTATACTGGTGGAAGACATGCTTGACTTCTGGGGATATATATGGGGGTTCTATTCCTGATATTTCGTTTATGTGTTCGGTAAGATATTCTGCATTTTCTATCCTCTTTTTATTAAATCCATCCAGCTTTTTAAGTTGAACCAGACCAATACTTGCCGATATATCAGTCATGCGGAAGTTGTATCCAAGAACTACATGTTGATACCTTTCTTTTTCACCATGAGCCCTTAAAGTCCTGGCCATATCAGCCATTTGGGAATTATTGGTGGTTATCATTCCACCTTCACTGGTGGTCATGTTCTTGGTAGGATAAAAACTGAAACAGGCCATATCTCCCATTGATCCTACCATTTTATCCTTGATCATGGCCCCATGGGCCTGGGCAGCATCCTCAATAACCACCAGATCGTGTTCTCCGGCTATCTCGTTTATCTTTTCCATCTGTGCGGGTTGACCATATAGATGAACAGGTAGGATTGCTTTAGTTTTTTGGGTAATAGCCCCTTCAATAAGTTCCGGGTCCAGGTTAAAGGTTTTGGGGTTTATGTCAACAAAAACTGGTTTTGCACCAATATAGAGTGCGCAGTTACCCGTGGCTGCGAAACTGAACGGAGTGGTTATAACCTCATCATCCTTTTTAACTCCTGCAGAGAGGAGTGAAAGGTGCAAGGCAGTAGTTCCTGAGCTTACAGCAATTGCATGTTTAACACCAACATAACTGGCAAAAGCTTCTTCAAATTCGGCCACTTTAGGGCCCTGTGCTATGAATCCTGATTTTAATACCTTTTCAACTTCTTTAATTTCTTCTTCACCAATAAGGGGTTTTGCAACCGGTATCATCATTTCACCTTAGATCTTGAATGATAAACTGAGATTAATTAATTTTTAACATCATTAAATCTACGAATTTAAAAGACACAAATTAATCCATTATTTTCGTTTGATTGATCATACTTAAAAAACATACCCTCATCTGAAAATAGATATAATAAGAATAAAAACTGGAATCCCGTGCTTATTAACGGAATATCCTCAATAAATTGTCTTTGCGGTTCCAAAATAGGATTGTTATGGCTAATAATGCCATTAGGATCATGAATGGAATTCCTGCAAAAGGATCAGTTGGTTGGGATGTGACAATGGCTGGAGCATTTGGTATTCCCGAATCTGCTGAGTTAAATATTAGTGCCACATAAAGGTTGTTGGCTATATGGATACCCATTGCTGTTTCAATACCATTTTCTCCCAGAGTTATGATTCCTAACATTAAACCGATGATGAAAGTGGATATCACAATGGCTATACCCACATTACCAGTTCCATTCCCAATATGCATCAGGCCAAAAATTATTGAAGTTAATAAAAGAGGAATCCATGGTTTTTTGGTTAACAAACTGAACCCCTGCATTAAGTATCCTCTGAATATGAATTCTTCTAAAGATGCTTGGAAAGGAAATACTAAAAGACATGAAACCAGTAATAACCCATAATTCTGTGGATTAAAAGTAAACTGGTAACTACTTGGACTAAGAACCAATTCAGGCAAGCTGAATATGAAAAGGAGTAAGGACCATAAGCCCATTCCTTTAAGTAACATTTTCCAACGAAGGCTGGAAACTGCATTTATAATTGATAAAAACCTTTTTTTGTGTAAAAATCTCACACAAACGTAAAAAATGAAGCCTGAAATGCCGTAAAGCGCCCCGGTAATCATTATCAGGACGAAAGGATTATATGCGAACTCTGAAACATTTGAAAGAAGGCTTGCACTCGCCCCGGCAGGTAATAAACTTATGTATAATACCATCGCAATTATAAAGATGACTAAAGTGATAATAAAACTTATACCGGCAGTTAAGCCGAGTGTTAGGACATATCTCCACCAATTATTTTTACCTGTTTTCGCATTATCCAGAAATGTGATTTGTGACATAATCTTTAACTCCAATGATACTTATCGATAGTAAGATAAAACCATTAACATCCACATTCTAATCTCTTAAATAACAATAGTGTATAATATATTATTAACTATATAAATGAACGCCTTATTGGCTAATTCATATTGTATTGAAGTAAATTAATTCCCATATTAAAAAATTAATCTAACTAGATTTATGATAATGAAGAGGTTTAGTATATGGACTACTTGTTGATAGATGAGGGCCTTGTAAGGATAAAAATTCCCCAGTATGAAAAAGTATCATCTAAAGCTCCTGTTTTTTATAATCCGGCCATGGAACTTAACCGGGACTTGTCAGTAGCTGCTATAACAGCATACCGCCAGAGAATTGATGAGGATATTGCCATTTGTGATGCCTTCACAGGTAGTGGTATACGAGGCATAAGATACTCAAAAGAAATAGAAGGAGTTTCAATGGCAGTGGTGAATGATTTAAACCCATTAGCAGTTGAACTTGCCCGTGATAACATTGCAAATAATGGTTTGGATAATGTGCATGTCTGTAGGGAGGATGCCAATCTTCTGCTACGTAAATGCCGTGGAAAGTTTGATGTAGTGGATATTGATCCTTTCGGAACTCCCGCACCATATGTGGAATCAGCTGCCTCCAGTTTGAAGGCAGGGGGATTGATTTGTGTTACAGCCACCGATACTTCGGCTCTTTGTGGTACCTATAAAAAACCATGTATCAGAAAGTATGGGGCAAAACCACTGCGGAATGAGTATTGTCATGAAACCGGTATTAGAATCCTGGCAGGATTTCTATGCCGTACATTTTCCAAGTATAAAAAGTATTTGGATTTCCAGTTTTCCCATAGCACAGAGCATTATATGCGTCTCTACGCCTTGGTGGGTAAGGGGGCTAAAAATACAGATAGATCATTGGAAAGCCTTGGTTACATTGCATATTGCCCTAAATGTCTGAATCGGCAGGTTTTTAGAGGATTAACTCCTCGAATACCCATTAAGTGCCCTGAGTGTGGAGAAACGTGGGATGTTGGTGGTCCATTGTGGTCGGGTAAAATTCAAGATTCTGATTTTATAGGGAGCATGTTAAATAATGTGCCTGATTTAAATCTAAACACCGAGAATAAAGTCTTAAAACTCCTAGAAAAGTGTTATGAGGAGTCTGATGCTCCACCATCATTTTATGATCTGCATACTATTTGTAGAAAGTTGAAAACCAGTGCCCCTCCACTAAATTCAACCATAGAATTAATTAAAGAGGGTGGGTACCAAGTCTATAGAACTCACTTTAATCCTAATGGTGTTAAGACTGATGCACCATTACCTTATATTGAAAAAATTATTTTAAAGGTAAATAGAGATTCCAATAAAACGGAGAAATCTATCATAAAAAAAAGAACCCTATAGAACATTACGGCCTTATTCTACTCTAGCGATTTGTCTATCGATAATCAAGCATGTGGTTAGTGTAATAATACTGCAATTCAGGAGCGTGGAGTAGTTCATAATTCCTGTATGGTAGGTAAATATAGGGAGTAATCATACCCTTAATGATATAGTAATAAGCTGCGAATCTGCCGTACTCCTGCCAGGTGATATAGAAGTATAGCGGGAACCCACAGCCCTGTGTGAATATGGGATTTCCTGATCGGGCAGTTCCATGCCATACCATTGGCATAGGCCCTTGCTGCCCATTTCGAGCAGCTATATCCAGTATGTATTGACGTGCTGCACTCCAATTTTCAAATTCAATGCCATCCGCCCTGAATTTATATCTACCCTCCTGTGGCCCATATAGTGCTAAATCAAGTGAATCTGCATAGTCTGTAGGATCAGCAGCACCAGTACCATTGGTGTCAATCAATGCCATTTCGATTATCATCACATCATCCTCCATGTAACTGTGATAACCGGAATCTCCTGCAAAATGAACAACTAAAGCACACTTAGAACCTCTTTCTTTAGCATATTCAGCTAAAAGTTGAGAATGAGGATGTCCAGGGTACATGTCAGGGTTGGCAAGTTTCACGAAGCCCAATCTACCAACTGGTTCAAAAGGACCTGCGGCAACTGAAATAACGAGGTAAGCCCCAAATATCGCCAGGACTGCTATTAATATAACCTGCCATTTCATTGATACACCCTTAATTCATTAATCCTTTTAAAAAACATTGATGGATTAGTCCCTTATTTTTTTATCCATATATATTATTATTACTTTTAAAGATTTGTGTTTTCTCAATGATTATAGGGGAGATTGTATAATGAATTTAAGCTAATGATGATGATCCCGGGCAAATGATATTAGCTTTTATTATGGATTCTTCTTTTGTTCCCAAATTTGAATTGAATATCAAATCTTTCTAACTTTCCATAAATTATTATCATTTATTTACTATAAACAAATGTAATTATATTAAAATAGCAGTGAAGTTTCTCTTAATTAAGTGAAGGGGTAAAGGTATGGATATAGGATATTTGACTACTGATGCGGCAAGATATTCATCGAAAAACTGGAAAAAAGTGTTGACTCTGGGAATATTATTTGTAATGGGTTTTTTAATCATACCTGCTTTTCTATTCATGGGATATGTGTTTAGAGTTCTGAAATGGTCAATAAAAGATGTCAATGATCTTCCTGATTATGATAATTGGGGGGAAATGTTAATTGATGGTTTTAAAGTGTTTTTAGTGCAACTGATCTACTTTATTATCCCATTCATCATCATATTCGGCGGTATGTGGGCTTCGGTCGGTTCACTAATAGTCCTTCAGGATGCAGGAGCAACAGCATACCCCACCACAGCCCTGAGCTTTATGGGTGGAACATTTATCTTGGGATTAGTTGTAACATTTATTTTCGGAGTTTTCTTCACCATTGGCCTGGCCAACATGGCATACAATGAAGGAGAACTTAAGGCGGCCTTCCAATTCAGGGAAATAATGGACATGATTTCTAAAATTGGATGGGTTGACTTCATCGTATGGTACGTGGTGATGATTATAGTAGGATCGGTCATGGGATTTGTGGCGAGCATACTTATACTCATACCTGTCCTGGGCTGGGCTTTGATCATGTTAATCCTCTTTCCCTACCTTTACCTATTATTCGCCAGAGCTTTAGGGCTTTTGTTTATTTCTGGGTTTAAAAAACCTTGAGAAAAATACAACATCTATCTTCCTAAAATTGCCACAGATTAACTATTATTTATATGGATTTTTAGTTAATAAGTGAAAAGAACGCATTATGTTTTTATAACAAAAGAAACAGACCAAATTATATTCAAAAAGGAGGTATAATTATGGAGATTGGAGAGATTATATCAAATTCAATAAATTTCCCATCACAGGACTGGAAGAAAGTTTTGATTCTTGGGATTTTGTTCCTGATCAGTATTGTAATAATTCCAATATTTCTGGTAATGGGCTACTGTTTCCGAATATTGAAAAGTTCAATTGCTGGTTTCAATGAACTACCTGACTTTGATGAGTGGGGTGCAATGTTCATAGATGGTTTGAAGGTATTCGTTGTCCAGTTAATATATTTCCTAATTCCAGCCATAGTTATTTTCTTGGGAGTATGGGCTTCAATCGCTTCTGTATCATTAACAGGAATGACTGACCCAACCATATTCCTTGGACTTATCGGCGGTACTACCATTATTGGAATGATCCTAGCCATTTTATTAGGGTTAATATCAACAATAGCAATTGCTAACATGGCCTTGAATGATGGAGAACTGGGAGCAGCCTTCAGATTCAGCGAGATATTAGAACATATATCCCTGATTGGTTGGGGAAAATATATTGTATGGTATATTGTTATGATAATCATTGGATTTGTTGGAGGGATGATTGCAGGGCTTTTAAACATGATCCCTATAATAGGAACAGTCATTGCAATCCTATTGGTATATCCTTACCTTTACATGTTCTATGCAAGATCTCTGGCTCTGCTGTTCGAATCAAATGTGTGAATGGAAGGTGTTAAATAAAATTAAGAAAATTTAAACACCCTTTTTCTCTTTTTTCTTTATTAATTTAATAGTACAATAAGCATCTCATAAAATCAACTATTCTTTTATTATTCTATAATAATGATTATTCTAAATTATGCCCTAATATTATTCTAACTACTGTGAATACTTCCTAAAATGGTACTTTTTTATAAAATGAAGTGCATAACAATAATATGACATATAATCCAAAAAGGATGTGAAGATATGGAAATTGGAGAAATAATATCAGACTCCATCAGGTTTCCTTCAAGGGACTGGACTAAAATATTGATATTGGGGATTTTGTTCCTTACAAGTTTTATAATAATAATTCCAATATTTCTGGTAATGGGCTACTGTTTCAGAATATTGAAAAGTTCAATTGCCGGTTTCAGCGAACTACCTGACTTCGATATGTTGGGAGAAATGTTCGTAGATGGTTTGAACGTGTTTATTGTGACTTTAGTTTATTTCTTAATTCCAATTGTAGTAATAATAATTGGAGGATGGACCTCTATCGCTTCTGTATCAATAACAGGGATGGCTGACCCTACTATATTTATTGCACTTTTAGGTGGTATATCTCTAATTGGAGTTGTTCTAGCCATTGTATTTGGGCTTATGGCAATAATTGCCATTGCTAACATGGCTTTATACGACAGCGAACTAGGAGCAGCCTTTAGATTCGGCGAAATACTGGAACAAATAGCCATGATTGGATGGGGAAAATACCTTGTATGGTACATTGTGATGATTGTTATTGGAGTTATTGGCGGCGTAGTTACAAGTTTTCTGAGCCAAATCCCACTAATTGGAATGATCATTGCAATCCTATTAATATATCCCTACCTATACATATTCTATGCAAGATCCCTAGCTCTAATATTTAAATCAACAGTGGAAATGAACGGTGATTAATAAAAATTTGAAATCCAACATCTTTTTCTCTTTTTTATTTACCAATTATGTGTAAGATGAACCACATAAAAATCAAATATTCTTTTATTATTCTATAATTAATTCTATGATGCCCTAATACTATTCTTACTACTTTGAATATTACTAAAATGGAACTTTTTTATAAAAGGAAGTGCATAAATAGAGTTGTTAAAAAAAAATGGAGGTAAAAAAAATGGACATAGGAGAAATAATATCTGACTCCGTTAAGTACCCCTCCTCTGACTGGGGAAAGGTACTGATATTAGGTGTGATATGCATCGCTTCGATACTGTTAGTTCCTATATTTTTAGTCTATGGATATGTATTCAGAATAATAAAGGCTACTTTAGCTGGCATTGACGAGCTCCCTGAATTCGATGAAATTGGCGACATGTTCGTTGATGGGCTGAAAATCTTTGTTGTAAGTATTGTTTACGCCATCCCAATTTACATACTTTATGGAATTATGTATGTTTTGGGCATTGGAATGATGAGTACTGCTAGTTACACCGACTACACTGCCGCTACAAGCGCAGTTTTCGGGTTAATGTCATTGCTGTACATTGTAATCATGATAGTTGCAATCATTATTTCACTGTTCGAACTCATGGCCATTGCTAACATGGCTTACTACGACGGAGAACTGGGAGCAGCATTCAGATTCAGCGAAATTCTAGAACATATATCCAGAATTGGTTGGGGTAAATATATCATCACCCTCATAGTGATCTGGATACTAGGCGTAATAGGTTTCATGATAGGATGGCTAACAATGTTCATCCTGATTGGATTCATACTATTACCACTGGTAATTACACCCTACATCGCTATGTTCGGTTCCAGAGCAGTTGGACTACTAGTAGCATCCAGTTTAGAAGGAGAATAGGTTAAATAATGGGATTTACCATCAAATAATCCCTTTTTCCATTTTTTTTAATTTTATGAAAATCATTTTATGAAAAAACGTTCTTATTACTTAAATTAAAATTAATTCTATTGTTTGTTAAGTCTATGAATAGATTTTTATTCATTTAAAGGTCAAAAATAAGAAAAAAAGGGAAATAATAAAACTAATCTATTTCCCTTTAAACTATTTTAATTAATTAAAGCCCAGTAAGGCGCAGACCAGTTATCTGTGCAGTGTCACTGTTTAAGGCTCGCAGGTCGTCAGGATTGAATTTACGGATATCATCATGTCCTGCCAGTTGGGCCAGCATCTTGGTCTCTTCAGTCATAGACTTTATGTAGTTGGCAACTTTCATGGCAGCCAGATCTATATCCAGACGTTCACAAAGCAATGGATCCTGGGTTGCTATTCCAACTGGACATTTACCAGTGTAGCACATACGACAGGCTATACATCCCATGGCAATCATTGCACCAGTTCCAATGTACACTGCATCAGCACCAAGGGCCATAGATTTTGCCACATCGGCTCCGCTTCTTATTCCACCAGTGATTATCAGATCCACAGTGTCTTTCATACCTATTTCTTCCAGACCATGCACAGCTTCCATTAAAGCTGCAAGTGTTGGGATTCCGGTATGTTCAATAACTACTTCTGGTGCTGCTCCAGTGCCCCCTTCCATACCATCAACAGATATCACATCGGCACCGGCTTCTGCAACCAGTTGAACATCATCTTTCACTCTTCCGGGTCCTAATTTAACCACAATTGGCACTTGCCAGTCG
>JAHKLP010000114.1 GCA_020855015.1 Methanobacterium sp. | reverse complement strand
GGAGAGTTTGCATTGGCCACCACTTACGAAGCTGTTAAACTCCCTGACGACCTGGTGGCCCGAGTAGAGGGACGTTCATCAATGGGGCGCCTGGGAATTACCATGCATGTTACTGCAGGATATATTGATCCAGGATTTCAGGGGAAGATCACCCTGGAGATCTCTAACATAGGTAAAATGCCTGTGGCACTCTACACTGGTCAGAGAGTGTGTCAAATTGTCTTTGAAACCATGACCAGCCCTTCTCTACGACCTTATGGTCATCCTGAAAGGGATAGTAAATATATGGGTCAGGATAAACCAGTAACAAGTAAAATAAAACAAGATTATGAGATCCGAGACCGAAAACAGACAAAGTTGCTTTGAATTTGGGAATATGATCTTTAATGTATTTAATTTAATTAATTGATGATTTTATTTGATAGTTGAGAGGATTATATGAAAAATGAGGATGTAATGAATATTGCCAAGAAAAGAGGATTTTTATGGTCATCATTTGAAATTTACTCCGGAGTTGCCGGATTCTTTGATTACGGACCTTTAGGTGCCATTCTTAAAAACAAAATAATGAATAAATGGCGTGAGTTCTATCTGGTTGGAGAAGGTTACTACGAAATCGAATCTCCCACAATCATGCCTCAAGAAGCACTGAAAGCTTCAGGACACGTTGATCACTTCAATGATCCCATGACTGAATGCAAAGAATGTTTGGAAGTTTTCCGAGCCGATCATATTATTAAAGAGGCTATTGAATCAGAAGTAGAGGGATTGGAGAACCAGGAGCTCACCAATATATTATCCAACCAGCAAATCCGATGTCCCCGTTGCGGGGGGCATTTGACCCATGTATGGAGTTATAATTTGATGTTCCAGACCCTCATCGGAGCTAAAGGTAAAAAAACTGGTTACATGAGGCCTGAAACTGCTCAGGGAATCTTCATAACCTTCAAAAGATTGTTAAGATTTTACCGTGGAAAACTCCCATTCGGTGTTGTACAACTGGGTAAAGCTTATAGAAATGAAATATCACCACGTCAGGGCGTTATCCGACTTAGAGAATTCACCCAGGCTGAAGCAGAGATCTTCGTTGATCCCGGTGAAAAAAGTCACCCCCGTTTTAAGGAAATTGAAAATCATGTTCTCACCCTTTACCCTGCAGATATTCAGGAAAAAGAGGAAAAACCACTAAGGCTCACGGCCCAGGAAGCTGTTAAAGGAGGCGTTGTTTCCAGTGAGATCTTGACTTACCAGTTATGTCTAGCTGATAAATTCATGGGAGAACTGGGAATTCCACGAGATGTGATAAGGTTCCGTCAACACCTCAAAACAGAAATGGCACACTATGCCATTGATTGCTGGGATGTGGAAATTCACACCGACAGGTATGGTTGGATAGAAGTGATTGGAATAGCTGATCGGGCGGATTTTGACCTTAAATCCCACAGTGAGTACAGTAAGGAAGATCTGCGCGTTTTTTTAGAATACGATCAACCCACAATCGTTGAAAAACTGGTTCTCAAACCCGATATGAAGAAATTCGGACCATTATTCAAGGGTGATGCACCTAGAATCATGAATGTTCTTAAAAAAACAGACCCAGAAACCATTAGAAATGCATTTGAAAAGGAAAATTCTTACAACATAGAAATAGAAGGTGAGAATTATCAGTTAACACCGGATTTATTATCCTTTGAGGAAGCCGAAGAAACAGTTAGGGGTGAAAAGATATACCCTCATGTTATTGAGCCTTCTTATGGGATTGACCGTATAACCTATTCCGTGCTTCTTCACTGCTTCCAACAGGATGATGATAGGAACATACTACACTTACCCACTGATATTGCACCAGTGGGAGTGAATGTTTTTCCTCTGGTGAATAAGGATGATCTCATCCTGGCATCAGAGCATATCAGAGATGATCTGCGTGCTGAAGGTATTATTGCAGAGCTGGATACTTCCGGAACCATTGGCCGTCGATATGCCCGTTCTGATGAGATTGGAACACCTTTCGCAGTTACTATTGATCATCAAACATTAGAAGATAAAACAGTCACTATTAGAGAACGAGATAGTCAGAAACAGGTAAGATTACCTGTTGTGAAAATTCCAAGCACAATTAACCAACTTTTAATGAAAAAAATAGAATTTAGTAAACTTGAAGCCAGATCCTGACTTCAAATCACTATTGTTATCCTTTCATTATTTATAACTTCACAAATCTATTTTTTGGCCAAAGCTTCCAATTCTTCTTTAGGGATCATTTTAGCAATTTTAAGCTTAGTTGGGCAGCGACCCAGTTTTATGTCGTGTTTTTTTGCAATTTCTTTTAGATCCTTCAGGGTGGCCTTTTTAGCCATTTCTTCCACATCCAAGTTAGACACCTCCACTATAATACTGGCCAAAGCTAAATCTCATATGATACATAAGTTCAAAGTGCTTAATTAAATTTAGACATGAAGGACAGAGATAAAAATAATTGGTTAAATGAAATAAATTAGTTATGGAGTTGAGTTTTATGATAGATGCCCATATACATGCTGACTGTAGGCCCTATGAAGATTTTGAGATTATGACTGTAGCTGGAATTGAATCGGCCCTTACTCTTGCCCACGATCCCATGAGAATGAGCACTTCGGCCGTGGTTCTGGATCATTTCCACCGCATACTGGAAAACGATTTTAGAAGAGCTACCAGTAACGGTTTAACTTTAAAGGCAGCTCTGGGCCTTCATCCAAGGAGTATATGTTCAGATTACGAATTGGTGCTAGAAAAGCTCCCAGAATTTTTGGACCGTGACGAAGTGGTTGCTCTGGGCGAAGTTGGTCTTGAAAGTGCTTCTAGACTTGAAAAAGAAGTTTTTAAAACCCAACTTCTAATGGCAGGAGAAATGGGTATTAAAGTGGCGGTTCACACTCCCCGTAGTAACAAAAGAGAAGTTACCATTGAAACTCTGTCCATTATCAATGATAATATCAATACAGGTTTGGTGGTGGTGGATCATGTGGATCCGTCTATCATAGATTTAATGGAAGATTTTGAGGGGATGATGGGAATCACGGTGCAACCGCAGAAAATGACACCTCAAGAAGCGGTTGAACTTTTAGATGGAACTTTTGAAGAATATGGTCCTGAAAGGTTCATGTTAGACAGTGATATGAGTTCTTCGCCTTCCGACCCATTATCAGTTCCCAAAACTGTTCATCAACTGAAACTAGCTGGTTGGGAAAATAAGAAAATAAAAATGTTATCCCATGATAATGCCGTGAATTTTTACAATCTTTAAAAAAAATAATCTTTCAGTGATTATTAAAGCCCATATTAAGTATTTATCCCTTTATTTGGGGTTGAAAGTCATTTAAGGCTACAAATTGAAAAACATTTAAGGATTAAAATCCAGTTTTCCAGTAAATGAACCTCCAATTTTTTGTACACAAATGGAGGCAATATGATTGGCATGTTTTAGACAATCTTCATGTCTTTTGCCTTCAATGTAAAATTTAATAAAACCAGCAGCAAAATTATCCCCAGCACCAGTAGTGTCCACAGCACGGACCTTCTTTGCAGGGGAGAACATAGCCCCCTCCTCAGTGAATAATGTAGCACCTTCAGCACCATTAGTCACCACAACCATTGGGATACCCAAATCTAACAGTGATAAACTTCCTTCTTCCCAGTTCATACCAGTTAAAAGAGAAACCTCTTTCTGATTTAAGAATAGTATTTCAGTTCTTCTGAGGGTATTTCGGAGCTTATTTATTCCAAGAGAAGACATTACGGGACCTGGATTGAAAGATAATTTTTCTGCATGTTTTGATGCTTCGTCAGCCACTTCCCAATACATTCCTGTAAGATGCAACATTTTTGAGTTATTGATAAACTCTATATCTCCTTTTTCTAATTTAAAACTCGCATTTGCACCCGAAGAACTGTATATAGATTTTTCTGCCAGATCATTGACAGCAATGAAAGCCATTCCTGTATTATCGTCCATGACCAATAGTCTACTAATATCAATTTTCAGAGGTTTAAGTTTGGATAAAAAAAGTTTTCCGAAATAATCTTTACCTACCCTGGCCAGAATCCCTGTTTTAATACCAAATGAAGAAATTCTGGTTGTAAAATTAAAAGCAGAACCTCCCATCATAATATGTAATTTTTTTACGTTCACTTCTTCCTCAGAAGAAGCAAAAAGAGGCACTTGACTAATAAAATCAATATTACATGTTCCAAGGCAGGCTAAATCAACTTGGGTCTTATTCATTTTTTTAATAGAAATATTTTTAATAAAAAATAATTTGTTATAACGCTTTATTTGTGGTAAATTTCAGTTTAAGAGAATATGAATCCGTTAAAATATTTAAATCATTAATTTTCTTGTTTAAATCATTTATTCTCTGGCAGTATACCAACAAATTTCTTAATCCGCTCAATAACTCCCTCTTTATCTGGTTGAACAGGTTTATATGTTTTTCCAACCAGGTCTGCAGCCAGTTGCATGATTTCATTGCTTATTGGGGAAGAGGGGTTTAGTTCCATCACTGAACTACCTAATGCTATGGAACGTTCCATTTCACGGTCATATGAAATAACCGAAATCATAGGCACTTCTAGTATGGATTCTATTTCACTAACAGAAAGAAGGAAAGTATCATCATACCACATATTCAAAATAAATCCAAGAATTTCTATATTAAGCTCATTTAGGAGTATTCTAATTTTTAAAGCATCAGCAACTGCGGGCATGGTTGAATTAGTGACAAGTATAGCCTCAGTGTCCTCTGGAAGAGCTTCGAATATATTTGAATTTATTCCGGAAGGAAGATCCATTAGGAATATGTTTCCATAGGATGAAATTTCTTCCATTATCCTTTTCCAGGAAACATAGTTGGGATTTATGGTTTTCAGGGTTTCGAAATGCATTCCAGTAGGAATTACAAGGGCCCCTTGATTGACCTGATATACACAGTCCTGGATGGCTTTATCACGCATCAATACATCATGAAGGGTTACTTCAGGGTTTAAAAGTCCAGTTATAACATCCATATTAGACATCATCAAATCCATGTCCAACATGACAACTTCTTCACCAAAAAGGCTTAAAGCCACACCTAAGTTAAAA
Organism: Methanobacterium sp.; assembly: GCA_020855015.1. Lineage (GTDB taxonomy): Archaea > Methanobacteriota > Methanobacteria > Methanobacteriales > Methanobacteriaceae > Methanobacterium. The sequence continues at coordinate 1,548 of JAHKLP010000114.1, read as the reverse complement.
GTAAGTGATGTTCGGCCTACTCCACCTTTTCCTGAGGCTAAAGCTATGAATCTCGACATATTACTCCCTGCAGTGAATAACTAAAAATTTTATCTCCTTCCCAAGAGACCTTCGACCAATTTGGATATAACACCTTTCTTGTCTGGTTCGATTGGTTGGTATTCTTCACCTATTAGATCCGCTCCCAGTTGCATGATTGCATTACTGGTTGGTGACTTGGGATTTTTCACAACTAGAGGCTCTCCGAAAGCAGCTGCACGGCTTACTTCTGTGTCTTCAGGAACCACAGCAATTACCGGCACTTCTAGAATGGTTTCTATCTCACTAATGGTTAGGAATGTTTTATCGTGCTGTTCTCGGTTGATAACCACACCTAAAATGTCCACACCAAGACGGTTGGCTATGATTTTAGTTTTAAGTGCGTCACTGATAGATGGTACCTCGGGAGTTGTTACCAGGATCATTTCCTGGGCTGCGGCAATAGCAGCCAAGGCATCTTTTTCCAATCCCGCAGGGGCATCAATTAACAGTATATCAGCACTTTCAATAAGTATTTCCAGAGCATTCTCCAGACGGTCCATTTTTATCTTCCTTAGACCTTCTAGTGATATACCTGCAGGAACAACTTTTACTCCACCAGGTCCCTCATAAATAGCATCTTCAATATCTGCATCTCCTGAAAGAACATCATGTAGAGTAACAGATTTCCCTTCCATACCCAGTATCAATTCCAGGTTAGCCATGGCCACATCTGCATCAAGAACAATTACTTCTTCTCCGTAAGTAGCCAGTGAAACCCCTAAATTCGCCGTGATCGTTGTTTTTCCAACTCCTCCTTTCCCTGATGCAACTGTTATCACTCTTGTCATCAAATTCCTCCTACAAGTATTATATTTTCCTAACCGTTTTTATCTTTAACTAAATTCTACATTAATGTCAAATTTTTCCACTACTTCAGGATATTGTCTAAAACTTTTTTTAATGGCAATTTCCGCAATATTTATAATTTGTCTTGTTAGATTGTTGGCGGTTCTTGACTGCCCCATAAGTCTGTTAATAAAACCTTCTGATTCATACTCTGCGATGATGTTTATAGTTCCAGATAAATCCTTGTAATTGTCAAGGAATACCATAACCTCAGTTCCCTTGATTTTTGGAACTCCAAGTACTGATTTTTTGATTGTGTTCATGAGAACTAGTTCTACCTTTTCCACATCATCATCATCAATAATACCGCCTTTATAGGTTTGCAGGAGACCCTCTACTTGTTCTTCTTCTACATCTTTAATACCATATTTTTTAAGAAGTTCTGAACGGTCTGCCGGTAATTCTTCTTCAGTTTCTCCAGTCTCAGCTGATTCTGAAGATTCTACCCCACCCACAGATTCAGATGTTGCTGGAGTTTCAGTTGTCTTCTCTTCAACAACAGGCTCTTCAGACATAAGTGAGGCTTCAAGAGATTCTGATTGTTTAGAAGGTTTTTCACTGACTGATGGCTTTTTTTCTGCCTCATTAATAGGTTCTGAAACCTCTGGTTCCTTGATTTCT
>JAHKLP010000121.1 GCA_020855015.1 Methanobacterium sp. | reverse complement strand
TTGGATGGGGGTGAAGATAATATCAAACCAAATGATGAAAAACAAGCTGCAGCTATTATTATTCCTAAAATAAAAATGACGGGATGGATTATGTTTACACCTATTGCTAAACCTATGCCTATGGGTAATAGGGGGATTATTATTCCAAATAAAAAGGATGCTAACATGTCACCAAACAATAGGGTTGTAATGGAGATCGGAGCTGATATTAATCTTTCTAAGGTCTGTAATTGGGCTTCCCAAGGTGCTATTACTGGAGAAACTGCGGTTGCTGTGAAGAATACAGTCATACCAATTAGGCCAGAAATCAGGAAATCAACAGACATCTTTCTACTACCGATGAAAAAGGCTAGAAACAAAAATAATGGCATTAAAAATCCGAATATGACTACTGGTCCTTTTAAGTAGTACATGAGGATGTCTTTTTTCATTACCCCTATAGAACGTTTCAATTGATCCATATAGAGATTTATCTGCATTACGATTCACCTGTTAGTTCTAGGAATACTTCTTCCAGAGAAGGATCCTTAGTGTTCAATGTAATTATTTTTAAATTTTCATATTGAGCAAATTTGGTAACAGCATGTATTAGATCATTAATATTATCAGTTTCAATGATGAATCGATCCCCTGCCTTTTTTATTTCATTGATATGGGGTATTGATGATAATTTTTTAATGTTCACAGTATTATCAAAGCTTAATTCAATGAATTTGAGCTTTTTAATCATGTTTTTAAGCTTTTCGGGCCTGTCAATGGCTGCTATTTGGCCTTTGTTGATTATGGCAACTCTATCACATAGATGATTTGCTTCATCCATATTATGGGTGGTTAAGAAGATTGTTTTATTTTGATCTGGGAATTCTTGAAGAATATCTCGAATCAGAAGGCTGCTTTGAACGTCCAGCCCAGAAGTGGGTTCATCTAAAAATATTATTTGGGGGTCATTTACCAGGGCCATGCAAAGGATCAGTCTTTGTTTCATGCCCTTGGAAAATCCCTTAACCTTATCTTCTCTCCTATCATAAAGGTTTAATCTTTCTAAAAGATTTTTAGCCCTGTTTTCAGCCTCTTTTTTTGGAATCCCATAGAGTTCAGACATTAATATCATGTTCTGCCAAGCGGAAAGGTCAACGTAAGCATTAGATGTTTCTGGAACCACTCCAATGTTTTGTTTTGCTTTTAATGGTTCTTTTTGGATGTTAAATCCTAAAATATCTGCTTTTCCTTGGTCGGGTTTAATTATGCCAGTCAACATTCTTAGGGTGGTGGTTTTGCCAGCCCCGTTAGGACCTAAAAATCCGAATATCTCTCCCTTACGAACTTCAAAGTTAATATGGTTCACTGCCATGAGTTTTCCATATATCTTTGTCAGATTTTGAACTTGAATAACAGGTTCCATGGTATTTTGTCCAAATTTGGTGATTTTAAAAGACAGCTGATTAAATACTTATTTATATTCTCTTTTTTTGGATAAAATATTTATCGAACTATCTTAAATGGGTGTGAAATTTGTGTATTGATGATCTGGTTTTAGACCATTGATCTAATTTTTCCTTATAACTGCAGCTGCATTAAGGTTTTGATTGTAGAATACAAAAACGTTACAGTTCCTTTGTCTTTTTCAGTATCTCTTATAATTTTTAAAAAACTTTTCGTCCCATACTCATGGTATTTTACTTCAACTTCATCAATGTGTTTAGGTTCATATTCAGGCAATTGGTCAAGATTAGTTGTTGGAATTCCTTTAAGCCATAAATCAACTTTAGCTTCTTCTTTTGATAAGTCTTTGGGCCAAGATTCATCTATTAAGATTCTGAATCCATCTTCTTCTCTGGGAGGTTCATATATTCTTTTCATTCTTAACATATACTGTCACCTTTAATTGTAAACAATTCATCATGATAAAATATGATAATTAATTTAACATTATTAATCATGACATATAAAAGTTGCTGTTACACAGATGAATGTTCATTCAGTTATTGAATTCGAGAAAGTGTTATGGCCAGAACAATCCCCTAGATATACTGAATCCACCTTTTCTATAAATTTCAAATAGTGTTATTTACACTTTAAAAAGAATATATTTTTTTAAACCCCCATTAAGGACAGGATATCACTTTGGCATAATATCATCATGCATTAATAGATATAACATTATTTGTCCTCACTAGAACCATTTCCTTCATTTTCTATTTTATTTAGATAATTTTTCCTAATTGCATCAGCTATTTCCCTATCTTCTACCACCACTGCCCCCTGATATCCACAGTCCCAGCACCTCCAAATAGACCACATCTGAGGATTAACCCATTTAATATTCATTGAACCACAATTAGGGCAGAACTTAACTGATATTTTCATGATTAAACCTAACTTTCATAATATTTATATACATTCCCTACAAAAAATATTAGCATGAAAGAAGACACTACACGTGAAATAATCTCAATAATCGCTATTATATTAGGGGTTTTAATGCTTATTTACCCCCAACTGGTAGGATACCTGGCTGGATTATTCCTGATCATATATGGTATACTGGAACTAATCAAATAGATTAAAAACTAATAACCTTCACTACCAGTGAACTACACAATACCATTAATTTGATTCAGGGCCTCACCAGGCTCCAATACACCGGCCCTAGTTTCTCTTAGAACTCGCTGAATAGAGAAACGTCGCATGTGAGGCTGATTTTTATGAACTTCCCCAATTAGAGGACAACCGTAGCTATTTCTCGTTTCCACTCCCCATTTAAAAGCTATATCTTTAACATCCCCTTTTTTAAGAGATAACACTGCAGGCAGGTTAACTCTTAATACATCCCCCTCCATCTGGAAAGAACTTGCTCCAGTTGAGAGGAGATCTCCATATATCAGAAAGGGGATATTATTTTCGCGTATGAAAGCCAGTATTGTTTCTTCAATGGTCTTTGAACATTTGCCACAGGGGTGGAAGCGTCCCTCTAGGGAACCATCAATAATTTCCTGCATATTCACATTCAGGTAGTGGTGCCTAACACCCAACATTCTGGTGAGGTTTTCTGCACTCTCACGGAAATAACGGGGGAGGATGATGTCTCCTGGGTTCACAGTAACCGCCAGTGGGTTGAATCCCAGCATTTTAGCGAGCACGAGAGAAGCACTGCTATCAACCCCTCCTGATAATGCTACCACTGATGTGAAATCGAATTTATTATCATCATGATGTCCAATAGATTGGTCGTCATGAAATCTGTTGAATTCTTTACGGGTTTTCTGGAAATTTTCAATAACTGATTTAATATTATATGGATTTTTTATGCGGTAATCAAGGATGTGAGATAAATTATTCAGTGGTTCTTTTTCTTTGTGGTCATATTCAGATATAATTTCCTCCAGTTTGGTCTGGGCAAGTCTCATCCGATATACTGGTACAATGAAATCTGAATAAGCCTCCACATGAATAGAGCTGATTCTCAGTTCTTCACGGAGTCTGCCCACCACCCAACCCCCTTTACCAATTATCACCGATTTTTCAGGACGGTCCGGGGTAATGATAAGAAGATTCCCTTGATCTTCATCAAAAAAAAAGTCAAGAATGTCCACTTCAACATCTTTATGACCAATATCTCTCCTAATTTTAGATATTAAAGATATTAACTCATTTTTTTTAATATTCAAAACTACTTCCCCTTACATACTGAAAAATTCCATAATCTACTGAATAAAAACAGTTATCTCCTGGTGTAGGTGCCCATCAATTGCCCTTTATCAAGGATGTGTCCTTCCATAACCTTTAAAAGTTCTTCCTTAGTAGTTCCTGATGGTAAGTTTAGTTTAACATCCAGTGCGTAAACTTTGAAGTAATAACGATGCGTTCCGCTGGGTGGGCAGGGACCACTATATCCAATGTTTCCCCAACTGTTTGAACCTTGCAGTGCACCATTTTCCAGTTCTTCCCTAGGCATCACCAATTCTGGTAAACTATTGGTCTCAGGAGGCAAATTGAAAATCACCCAGTGGATCCAGGTGCCCCCTGGTGCGTCAGGATCATCACATATCAGGGCTATACTACCATCATCCGGTATTGACACATGTGACATATCCCAATCAAGGGGAGGGGATATATTTGAACCTTCACAACTGTATTTGGGAGGTATAGGTTTCCCATCACTAAAAACCGGACTTAAAATTTCTAAAACCATAAAATCACCCCTATTAATGTGGATTCTCTTATTTTTCTGTTTAATATTTGAACGGCAAACTACTTATATTTGAAGTGGTTGTACAACACCCCACCGGATGCTGGTTTTTGGTATAAGGAACTTATGATTATAGACACTTGCAAATGAAAGTCGAAGTTACCCATAGTCAATTATGGTTTTCAAAGTGAACATCTTTAAGGTTAATGGTAATTCATAAGCAAAAGATCGACAAACTTAAATATAATGTGGCCTCTATAAATGAACGAGGTGATTAACATGGCTGAATTGCCAATTGCTCCAGTAGGAAGGATCATTAAAAATGCTGGTGCTCCAAGAGTTAGTGATGATGCAAGAGATGCATTAGCCAAAGTATTAGAAGAAAAAGGCGAATCTATCGCCACAGAAGCTGTTAAACTAGCTAAACACGCAGGACGAAAAACTGTTAAAGCATCAGACATAGAAATGGCTGTTAAAGCAGCCTAATCTTTTCTTTTTTTCTTTAATGTTATTTTTAAGTTATCTTGACGGTTATTAATAGTCACAAATATGGGCTGTTAAACACCTTATCTAAAAAAAATCAACTTTTTTAACTGTATCCATTTTATCTATATTATTTTCACCCCCATAATTCCAATATTACTGATGAAAATAATCCATAAGGGTCAAACACCATTATGTTAATAAAATGATTATTAGCAGAATAATATTATAAGTCCTAGATTAATATAACATCTAACAATAGTTTACTAGGGCATAAATTATATCTATCAAAAAATTTATTGATTGAAATTTATTTGACAGGAATATTTTTACATACAATCAGGAACTTTACACATTCTTTAATCTGAATAAAAACTATTTAAGGTTTTGATAATTTTGAGTAGAATATCCATATTAGACCATGACCGTTGCCAGCCCAAGAAATGCAACTACACTTGCATTGAATACTGTCCTGGTGTGCGCATGGAAGAAGACACAATCACCATCGATCCCAAGACTAAAAAACCAGTCATCTCTGAAGAACTGTGTTCGGGGTGTGGTATATGCACCAATCGCTGTCCATTCAATGCCGTGAGCATTATTAACCTGCCAGAAGCATTGGAAGACCCCATACACCGTTATGGGCAGAACCAGTTCGAATTATTTGGGTTACCCACCATAAGGGAGGGTTCTGTTGTGGGACTCTTAGGACCCAATGGTATTGGTAAGTCAACCATTATCCGCATATTATCTGGAGAACTGCACCCCAACCTGGGAAATTTGGATGAAAAAGTTCCATGGGAGGATATATTCAACTTTTTCAAAGGAAACCAGCTGCAGAATTACTTTCAGAAACTGTCAGCAGGAGATTTAAAGGTGGTGCACAAGCCCCAAATGGTGGATTTATTACCTAAATTTGTTAAAGGGAACGTGAGTGACCTTTTAAACAGTGTTGATGAGAGGAAACGACTGGACTTTGTATGTGAATCACTGCAACTGGGACCCATAATGGGACGACAAATAGCCAACCTGAGTGGTGGTGAGCTTCAGAGAGTTGCTATCGCTGCTGCAGTGTTAAGAGAAGCGGATTTCTATTATTTTGACGAACCCACCAGCTGGCTGGATGTTCGACAACGATTATATGCCATTAAGGTTATCCGGGAGTTAGCAAGCGAAGGAAAATCCATCCTGGTAATAGAACACGATCTGGCTGCATTAGATGCTATTTCCGATTACGTACACATCCTGTATGGCCAACCTGGTGGTTACGGTGTTGTCTCCCAGATGCGTGGTGTTCGGGTGGGAATAAACACTTATATCAATGGTTATCTCCGTGAAGAAAATGTTCGATTCCGTAAACAGGCCATAGAATTCCATGTAAGACCCCCCACGGCAGAAATTGACACTGAATCTATATCTTCCTACAGTGCCCTTGAAAAGTCATATGATGGCTTCCACTTGGAAGTTGATGATGGAGAAGTTCAACATGATGAAATACTGACTGCTTTCGGGCCCAACGGTATTGGAAAAACCACCTTTGCCAAGATGCTGGCTGGAGTGGAAAAACCGGATAACGGGAAGATACAAAAGAAGATTACAATTTCTTACAAACCCCAATACCTCATATCGGACTATTCTGGCACAGTACAGGAATTCCTGTACACCACAACACCCAACTTTGGCACCAACCTTTTCAAGACTGAAATTATGAAACCCTTCCTCCTGGAGGAATTACTGGAGAAGAAGATGGATGAATTGAGTGGGGGCGAACTTCAGAGGCTGAGTGTGGCCATCTCCCTTTCTCGGGACGCTGATATTTACCTTTTCGACGAACCCACCGCCTACTTGGATGTTGAACAGAGGCTCCGGGCAGCAAGAGCAATAAGGCGTGTGGTTGAAAGTCGCAATGCTGCAGCTATCATTGTTGACCACGATATTGTGTTTATTGACTACATTTCCAGCCGTGCCATGGTCTTCACGGGAGAACCGGGAGTTGAGGGTCATGCCACCAGTCCCATGGACCTGCGTTCAGCTATGAACAAGTTCCTATCCGAGGTTGGAGTTACATTCCGTCGCGATAAAGAAACAAGACGACCCCGAGTTAACAAGGAGAACAGTTACCTGGATCGGGAGCAAAAAGAGAAGGGAGAATATTACTATCTGAAAAGTTAAGTAATTTAACCCCTTTAATCTATTCTTACCAATCCTCGGCATTGTAGGCATCCTTAATTAATGGAATTCTATTGTTTCCATCGGTTCTAAGACATCAAAATATTAGATAATGGTTTTATTCATACTACATTTAGTTAATTATAGGAGAAATGTTAATAATGATAAGTAGAATTACAACAGCTACAACAACTACTACTACACCAATTCCCATTTTTTCACCTTCACCCACCCTAAATATAATCATCCTGGTTTTAGCAACAGTTTTCCTGATTACAGTTATTTTATTTTATCATTTTTTAATCAGGAATAATTGATATAAAGACACATTACGCAACAAGCATAATCAGAATTATAAGCTTGTTAACTATTTTAAACAGTTCCATGGTTGAACCTGTATTGATCTTCCCACTTATTACACCAAGTGGATCAGGAAAAGGCTATAAATGACTGTAAAACTATTATTTTTACATTTAACTTTTAGAAAATAAGAAATGCATAAAAAGAAAAAAAATAATTATTTGGAAGTCTTCAAGGCTTCCATCCCTTCCAGGAAACACTCTGCAAAGTACTCCACCTGTGTGGTGGGTATGGAGAAGCTCACCCGGAGGTAGCGGTGCCCGAATTGTTTACTGGTGTAGGATCCTTCCCTGGCGAATATTTTACGCTCTATGAGGTAATCTGCCATTTCCCGAGGTGTGACACCAGTATCGATCATATCAATAGCCATCATGTTACCATCAGAGGGGTAGACTGCTATGAAAGCTCCTTCAACCTGATCCACTGCCTGTTTGATGATGTCCTGGTTCTGTCGGGTGATGTTCCTTACTCTTTCCAGCCATTTTGGTTTGGATTCTATGGCTGCCATTGCCCCATTCTGGGCTATCAGGTTGGTTCCCAGGTCGTTGATGACAATGGAACGTATGGAGTTGATTATCTCAGGCACCCCCACTACTGCACCGATCCTCATACCAGCCATACCATAGATCTTGGAGAAACTGTACACAGTAACTGTGTACTCTGGACATATCTCTGCCATGAGTTGATGTTCCCGTGCAAAATCACGATAGGTGATATCATGTAACAGGTAGATCTCATGATCTTCTGCAATATCCTTAAACTCTTTTCTCTCCTCCTTGGTGTAGGATGATCCCAATGGGTTCAATGGATCAACCAGGGATATCAGTTTAGTGTTCTTATCCAAATTGTCCCTTACCAGTTGAGGTGTAAGTTTATAGCCGCACTGGTCATTGTAAATGGGAACTGATTTAACATGATCCCCAAAACGGCTTGCGAAATTATCAATAATAAGATATCCCGGGTCACAGGTGATGGTATTGTTTTCCGGTTCTAAAATATCATTGGCACACAGATATAGTGATTCTGTGGCTCCGGCAGTTACCAGAATATCATATTCATTACCCAACCCCAGATCTTCCATGACCAATTCCCTGAGACGTGGAAAACCTTCTGGTGGTGGGTATTTGCAGTAATCATTCCACCGGATGCTGGCAATCATGGCCTCCACAACTCCATTCTGGTCATGGAGATGGTTAGTGTTTTGCCCCATCCAGATCATATCCGGATCATTGTAAACGTAGTTAAAGAATTCATTAGCTGTTTTAAATCCTTTAGGCAGTACTTTTGCTGCTTTAGCATACTTTTTGGGTGAAATCATATCTCTCAACACTCAACTATCTTAACTATTCTTCTTATGTATACGCAAAATTAGTAATTTAGGATTACCTGCGAAACATTTCCGCCCCTCAAAAGAGATAGTAATCGCCAAAATACCACTTGTAAATGTTAATTGCAATTCTACTATATCTTATCCTAATTTATATCATCACTTAATTTAAAAGTATCCATCATATGAGACCACTATCAACAATTCGGAAGCGGGTGCGCAGCCCCTCAGGTCGACTACGGTGCCTTTTTAAGATGGCATATCTCTCACCACTAACATCCCCCCTTTCCAATTCCACCATGATCTTGCTCCGGTATTTTAAAATAGTGCCGCCTACTGGCTCCACCATTCCTTCACCCTCAAAACTGGCATAGACCTGGTTGGTAATCACCACTGCTATTTCGTGTTTACGGGCCAGTTTGGTGAGGAGTCCCATCTGCTTTCCCAGCTCCCTTTTAATCTGGGATGAATCACCATCAAGAACCCGGTAAAGAGCTACTGCAGAGTCCAGGATGATGAGTTCTACCTTTTCCCCTGATAAAACCATTTTTTCGATTCTTCGCAGGACAGAATCCTGTTCTGTGAATGTTGATGGTTCAAATACTATGATATTAGAAGCCAATTTGTTGAACTCTGTTCCTGATATCTGTTTAACTCTTTCAATGGATAATCCACCCTCAGTATCTATGAATACACTTTTACCCCCGTTACTAGCGGATTGAACCATAAGATTGAGGGCTATGTTGGTTTTACCAGACCCGGGAGGGCCGTAGAACTGGGTGATGACTCCCTTTTCAATCCCACCCCCAATGAGGGAGTCGATTGGTGAGGATGTGCGTATTTTACCCTTCTGTTTTATGTTGGATAGAATTTCTGACATTTAATCCCTATATATTACTTCTAAGTAAATCTCTATTTATTCTATTAAATCATTCCGGGATAAATATAATTATGTTTAAATTATTGATCTCCATTATTCTACTTACTATTTTATTATTGAGAGTAGTTTCTCCATCCCCGCACCTTCCCTTAAGATTTTTGGGGGGTTGACTGTGAGATCCACTACAGTAGATGAAACTCCACTCCTGCATGGGCCAGAATCAATTATGATATCTGGTTGACCATCCAACTCTTTTTGCACTTCACTGACAGATCTAGGGGAGGGATGACCGGATATATTGGCACTGGTGGTAGTTATGGGAAATTCCCTAGAAATATCCCTGCAAATCAGGTTATTTGGAATCCTGACTCCGATTTTGTCTGTTCCTGCTGTGATCTGGGCTGGAACATTATCTTTCCTGTTTAAAATCAGGGTGTAGGGCCCTGGAAGAATTTTTTGGACTATTTCATTTCCTTTAGAATCCAGGTGTGCCACATTCTTGATGTCTTCTGGTTTTGACAGGCAGATTGATAGTGGTTTGTGCACTGATCTTTCTTTCATCCGATAAACATCTAAAACAGCTTTTTTTCTGAATATATTTGCCGCCAAACCGTAGACTGTATCTGTAGGGTAAACAGCAGTTCCACCCTGACGTAATATGTCCAGAACCATTTCTATTTTTTCTTTTTCTGGATTCTCGGGATTGATTTTAATGATTTTCATCTGATCTTCCTTAAATTTTAGTAGTAATTAATGATAATTCAATTTTTACATAACTTCGTAGAGTATGTTACAAGATAGTTATGTTTTTAGTTATTGCGGGTTAAAAGATATAATTAAAGAAGGTATATGTGAGTATTTTTTCATAATCTGATGCCAAAGATTCAAAAGGTGTGAAATTAGGGGGGGAATGATGATGAAATTAATTACAGACACTTTTAATAGTCGTTTTGACCATTGGAAGATCATTTTACCAGAAAAAGACATTGAAAATAGAAGTGGTGGTTTCATCCAACAGTCTGGTTGGCTGATCCAGTACTGCTTTGGAAAAGACAAAAAAGGCGAATATCTGGATTACTATGCAGCTCACAGAATGACCGATGATGAACATGTGCGCATCTATGATGATGGCCAAGTAGAGGATCTTCCAGCCATCAGCAGTATGCGTTTGGTCAGTGAAGACCCTGAAGAGGATAAAAAACTGGAAGATGAATATTACCAAGAAAATCAACGAGTTGCAGAAATGCTATCTGAAAAGGGATTTGATAAGTTCACCATTAACATGTTTCTACACACAGGTCTGGATAAAGAATCGGAACAATGAGTGCAGGGGAAGGGATTCGAACCCTTGAAGGCCTACGCCAGAGGATCTTGAGTCCACCCCCTTTGTCCACTCGGGTACCCCTGCACTTAATGATAAGATCAAACCCTTATATTTAGATTCTTGGTTTATGATCTAGCATGTCTATTCACATTTCTTAATAGCATATCCAAGCCGCTATTTCTTGAAGTGCGTCCATTATCTTTTAAAATGCTATCAACGTCCATATCAGTTACTTGGGTAGTTTAATGCTTTTTCTTTATATAACTCTTTAATTCATTCTCCCAATTCTCACTGAAATTAATATAAAATTAATACAATGAATTATAATACTCTAGTGAAAAATATTATGAATATTACTTTTCTGGTGCTCTCTACCTCAAATTCCTTGAACTTACCGGACCAATAGTATTCCATCCCCACAAAGAGGAGGTGAAACTTACTATGAGGACTAGTCAAGGAATACTATTTGGGGATAGAGCTAGACTATATGATTCTGAATCTTTCCAGGACCGTGAAGAAGTTATCATATATTCAAGGGAAGAATTCAAGAGGACTTATAGAGCTATGCATAACCATGTGAATGATATTTTCTTAATGGACCATCATCTAAGTAGAGATGATAACATAAAGTTAATGGGTCACTGGCACTGGATAATGGAAAGGATCCATATATAAACTTGGATTTGGATTCTTTTCTCAGTTTCAGACCATCCCAAAGCCATCTGGACACCTACCTGAACAGTCCAGTTAGAATAACGGAAGATGAAATGTTAGACTCTTTAAGTGAACTATCTGAAGAATCCGGGAAAGTTCTGGATGTGGGTCTGGATTTGTTATAATAAACTGAGGGGTGAGTTTATAGATTTTTTGAACCCTTTATGAAATGTTCGAATCTATAATGTTCCCCCTGTTTTTTGATTGGTTTGGTTGGGATGAGACATAGTTACGGGATTGTTGATCAGAGGGAATTATTACTATACAAACCTCAACTATTCAGGAAAACCGATGACATTCTGGTTTTCCCCAGTAAAGAATTTGAAAAATGGCACAGCCAGATCATAGAATATTTAGATGGTATTTACCAGATCAACGCTAAGAACATGGAAAATGGTAGATTAGTGGATGTTGATGATCTAGACCTGACCCTGGGATTATTGTTCAACATCAACCAGGAACTGGAAAACATTTTCAACCAGGATAATAAGATGGATTTTTCTTATGAATATGTTTCTATTATGGATGAGAAATACAAGAAATGCAGATCTAACTATTATGGACGTTATAGGCATAAAATTGATAGGAGAGTAACTAAAATAACTCCTCAAATAAGGTACATGCACTTGTTGGAGATTGTTAATTATGCTCAGAGACTCTGGTCAGAGGAAAACAGAGAGAGTAAACTAAGAACAATGGAAAAATAATCCATACATAATTCTGTGACTGTTAAGTTCAAACCCGTTCTTTGTACTTTAATTCTTTAAATTTGAGCTTGAATTTTGTTCCCTGACCCCTTTCTAGTTCTATTTCGCCGTCGATTTGGTCGGTTAAACTTTTCACCAGTTGCAGACCAAGAGTTTCTGTTTTTTCGATATCAAATTCTTCTGGTAATCCCATCCCATCATCAGCGATAACAAGTTCCATTCCGTCTTGGAGAGACTTAAGTTCGACTCTTATAGTTCCTTCACCTTGAGGAAAGGCATATTTAACACTGTTAGTCACCAGTTCGTTAACAATTAGACCTAATGGTATGGCAGTGTCGATGTTTAGATTAATATCATCGATATTTAAGACTGGTTCAATTGACCCTGATTTAACTCCATAGGAATAAAATATGTCATAAACCAGTTTTTCAACATACTCTCTGAAATTGATGTTGTTAAACATGGGGGATTGGTATAGTTTCTCATGGACCATGGCCATACTTTTCACTCGCCCCTGACTTTCCTTTAAAACCCCCAGAGTCTCATCCAAATGCTCAAACTCCATCTGCAAATTCAACAAACTAGAAATAATCTGCATATTATTTTTTACCCGATGATGAATCTCCCTAAGAAGAAGCTCTTTTTCTTGGAGAGATTGCATTATCTCATTTTCCGCTTGTTTACGTTCTGTAATATCATTAAAAATTACCAGAACATAAGCAGGCACATTATTTTTCCTTATAATAGTTAAAGAGGTGTCTCCCCACCGAATTTCACCATTTTTATCAATGATTTTAGATTCATAAGGGTCTACAACTTCATGCTTGAATATTTGGAGAAATTTTTTCTCATGCAGGGATAAGTCCTCTTCAGGGAAGATTTTTAATTCTGAAAAATGTTTCCCAACCAATTCCTCTTTAGATATGCCAATAATTTGCTCGGCAGATACATTAAAATCTAATATTATGCCATCAAAACCTAAAAGTATAGTGTAAGAAGGTCCAGACTCAAAAAGTGTTTTATATTTCTCTTCACTTTCATGAAGAGCTTCTTCAGCCAGTTTACGCTCAGTTATGTCTCTGATAATGGAAGTGAAGTATTTTTTTCCCCGGGATTTCCAGGCGGCAAGTGACATTTCAAAGGGGAACTCGCTTCCATCTTTTTTCAACCCAGTTGTGGCAACTATTCTCCCGATCAACCTGTGTTCGCCACTTTTTTCGAATTTTTCGAGTTCTTTAAGGTAATCTATTCTAAATCTTTCAGGCATAAGTATTGTTAAAGATTTACCGATTATTTCTTCTTTAGTATAGCCAAATATAGTGGTTAAACTATTATTAAAGAACATGATATTTCCCTTTGCATCAGTGGTTACAATTGCATCCACAGCTGATTCTGCAACTGCACGGAAACGTTCTGCACTTTTCTTAAGTAAATACTCAACCTCCTTTCTTTCAGTTATATCCCTTACAATGGCCTGGAGCAGATATTCATTTCCTATTTGCAGTTGATTTAAAGTTATTCCAGCATAAAAAGGTGTTCCATCATAACGGAGATGTTTCCATTCGAAATTCTGGGAATGACCATCAAGAGCTTTATTGATAAATTCAATTGCTTTATCTTCAGATCTTTCTCCATCTGGTTGGAATTCTGGTGAAAATTTATAGGGTGATTGCCCTATTATTTGATCTCTGGTTGCACCATAGATCTCCAGGGCTTTTTCATTACATTCTACAAAAAGGTTATCTTTCATTAGAAGGATGCCATCCCCAGCATTATCAAAGAGTGTTCTATATTTATTTTCACTTATAGAAAGGGCCATTTCTGCTTTTTTACGTTGAGTGATATCTTCCAATAGTGTGTAGACCTGATAGGGTTTTTTCTCCCCATACTTGAATTGAGGTACAGCATCAATCTTCAACCAATTATATTCTTCTTTATTAGGAGTTTTAATTCCCATAACCACATTTTTAATTGATTTGCCAGTTTTTAAGGCAATCATGGATGGATGAGTTTCTCCCGGAAAGTCTGTGCCATCTTCGTGTATGTAAGTCCAACTATGGCCCTTTGAGGTTTCATCTGGAATTTCATCTGCTGTGTAACCCAGGATATTCTCTGCTGCCGGATTCATAGAGGTTATAATGCCATCGGCATCATGGTATATAACTCCCTGAGTCATTGTTTCAAAAAGTTGCCTATACTTCTCTTCACTTTCTTTAAGAGTTTTTTCAGCTTTTTTTTCTTCAGTGATGTCTTTAAAAAAGATAGTGATCCCATCTTCCGATGGATAAATGTCATTTTCAAACCAGCAATCGTAGGGTTCGTAATATTCTTCTAGATGGATGAATTTTTGTTCTTGCATTGCCTTGTGGTAGGCTTTATAAAATGGCTGATCAATTCCCTCTGGGAACATAGTCCATATATGCTGGCCAATCATTTCTTCTGGAGTTTTACCGAAATGTTCTGCTCCCTTCTTATTCACATAGGTATAATTCCAGTTGTTATCCAAAGCCACAAATGAATCACTGACCCTCTCCAGCACAGTGTAAATCTCTTTTTTTGCAGCTTCAGCATCAGCACGTGTTTCACTCTCCATTTTATAGAGTTTTTGAATTTCTTCAAGTGCATTTTTATGTTCTGTGATGTCAAGAAGAGCTGCCACACTCTTCTTGGTGTTTGGAATCATTTCAACTTCTAAATGGATGTTTTTAATATCCCCCTTCCTATCAATGAATCTGAAATCATATATGATAGGTGCTGAACTATGATTAATTCTACGAAGGCGATGATAATCCTCCATTTTTTCAAGATCATCGCCTACAACAAAATCAGTCCAACTTTTCTTGCCTTCGATCTCTTCTCGCGAATAACCACTAAGCTTTTCAAATTTTGCGTTAGCCAGAGATATAGTTGTATCTTCTTCAATAATAACGTTTGCAGTTCCAGTATGCTCAAATATAGTCTTATAATAGTTTTCAGATTCTTTTATCTTATTTTCAGCTTTTTTTAACGTACTGAGATCCATGATAATCATGCTGGTTTTTTCATTGCCAGTTTCATCATAGAAAATATGTGAAGACAAAAAACCAAGGAATTTTTCCCCGTTTTTACGTTTGAAAGTTAGTTCACCTTTGGTTTTCCCTTTCAATCGTCTTTCTTCCAGGAGAATTGGTAATTGAGAGTCTTCTGTATCGACAATTCCAGATCTGCCAATTTCACATAATTTTGCTTCAGTATATCCAAATAGTTCTTCAGCGGCGGGATTTGCTGCTAAAATAGAACCATCAGGAGCTGTTAACAGAATAGCCTCTAAACTGTTTTCAAAAATATTATGGTACTTCTCTTCACTTTCTTTCAGTTCATTTTCCATCTTATTCTTGTAAAGAGCCAGCTCTATGGCATATTTAAGCTCATTAGCATCGTAAGGTTTAATTATATATCCATATGGCCCTGTAAGTTTGGCTCTTTCAATCGTAGGTTCTTCAGAATGAGCAGTTAAGTAAATAATCGGTATGTTAAGGTTTTTAATTTCGTTAGCAGTTTCAATACCATCCATTTCCCCTTTGAGAATTATATCCATTAAAATAATATCTGGCCTAATTTCTAAGGCTTTAGTGACAGCTTCATCGCCTTTTGAAGCAACATATGGAACATTATACCCAAAAGATTCCAGGGTACGCTGGATATCCATTGCCTCAATGCTTTCATCTTCTACCAGAAGAATTTTAACATCTGCCATGAGAATAACCAACAACATAGTATGTTAATAATCCTAATTACTTCTTATGTAAAAAATAAAAAAAGTCAGTAATAGTTGATAAAAAAAATGGATAAAAAAATGCAACGTTGATAATAAAAAAAATAAATTAAAGTGCAGGGGAAGGGATTCGAACCCTTGAAGGCCTACACCAATAGGCCCTGAACCTATCCCCTTTGACCGCTCGGGAACCCCTGCATCTGTATACTGATTCTTGAAAGAGGGATTAGGATGTGAGTTAGTTTATTTCCAAATCATTTATATATACCTTACCTGAGATTTAAACTCTGAAATTGGTCACCATGATGTTTATGTCTTCTTTTATGAGTTCTAACCTATCATCAATGGTTTCGTTTTCTTTTAATCCTTTTTCATGTGTCCTGCAGATAATTAGAATTTTATCATCTTTTTTCTTAATTTCATAGTTACCTAAATGTTCCAATGGTCCTATGTTGCAGGTTTAGAACTCTTCTGAAGTTAATTTTACTTCGAATACAATTTCCCATACAACATATTTTTCAAATTTGACCTTTTAAATAACCATAACAAACACTCTTGCTTTAAATCTTTAACACTCATCAGATTGATAACCAAGACTTATAATAGTTTTGTAAAAAAAGAAAATCAGGGTTCTTCGAATTATTGATCCGCCAGTTGCAATAATTCTACATAGATTCTATTTTTATTAAAATCTGAAGTGAATTAAAAAAAATATGTTTCTAGGGAGAAAAAACTTCTTTTTTGGAAGTCACCACACCATAAACAAGATTTTCATTGATTTTAGCACTCACTTCAATCTCTATCTTTTGATTATTACCATTGACCAGAGTTAAGATTTCATTAATTATTTTATCTTCTTTTTCTAATTTTTCCATGAGCTTTTCAATTTCATGTGAATGGACAAACATGCTTCTAAAATTTCTCCCAATAACTCCTTCGATAGAACTTTCACTGGACATATCAGCCATGTATTGATTCACCATTAATATATCACCATTTAGTTCCGTGATAAAAACCCCGACCATCAGGTTATCCATGAGGGTTTTGTACTTATTCTTAGATTCCTTGAGCTTTTTTCCCATTTCATGCTTGTATAGGGCCATTTCAACTGAGAACTTCAATTCACTATCATTAAAGGGTTTAATGAAGTAAGCATGAGGCGAAGTCTTATGCGCCCGATCCATCATCAAATCTGATGAATGAGCAGTGATATAAATGAGTGAGATTTTCATCTCCTTCAAGATTTTCTCAGCAACTTCCACTCCATCTTCTTCTCCCTGAAGTCTTATATCCATGATCATCAGATCTGGTTTGAGGTCCCGGGCCATTACCAGAGCCTCCTCCCCAGAAACAGCAACCCCTACGGGATCATAACCCCATTTACGAATTTTACTTTCAAGTTCAAGTGAGGTTATGCCTTCATCTTCCACGATCAATACCTTTTTAGCCATTAAATGCCTCCTATAAAATGCTCCCCTATTATTATCAGATCTTTATCGTTCTGGATGTTTAGCCGGGAATTTGATGATAAATTCAGTGCCCTTAGACTCACCCAATTCTATGGATCCCCCTATCTGTCGCACCAACCTTTTTACCAATTGTAATCCCAGTGTTTCAGTCATATCCAGCTGGAAATCATCAGGTAGCCCAACACCATCATCGGCAACAGTCAGATGATAACAATCATCAACTGAACAAATCCTCAAGGTTATCTCTCCCTCCCCCTCTGGAAAAGCGTATTTTATGGAATTAGTGATGAGTTCATTAATTATAAGACCCAGAGGTGAGGCGGTTTTAATGTCCATTTCAACATTTTCTGTCTGGATATTGGTTTTTATCTTATTAGACTCCAGTTGATAGTTCTTAAGAAGGTAGTGTGTGATTTGATGCATGTAATCCTCCATATCAACACTGGAAAGGTTTTTGCTTTGATAAAGTTTCTCATGGACCATGGACATGGACTGCACCCTGTTTTGACTTTCCTGGAGAGCGTTTTGGACCTTATCATCTTCCAGATACATGGATTGGAGTCCCAGTAAACTGGAGACCACTTGCATATTGTTTTTCACCCGGTGATGAACCTCCTGGACCATGGCCTCCTTCTCATCCAGAGACTTTTTCAAACGTTTTTCATCCTCCTTTCTGATAGTGATGTCTCTGGCCACAGCCACCACCACATCCTGACCGAAGTAGATCGCTTTGTTGAGTTTTACCTCTTTGGGGAAGATTTCACCATTCTTCCTCTTGCCCCAGAATTCAAAGGTCTGATGTTCTCCATTCAATGCGCGGAAACCTGCATTCACAATTTCTTCCACATCATTTTTACCAGGAGCTGATAACATATCCAATGATTCCCCTATTATCTCCTGTTTACTGTAGCCGTACATATCCAGAGCTCCCTGATTAACTTCTAAAAAATTTATTTGAGGGTCAATTATATACAATGCATCATTAATAGTGTTTAAAATAGTCTGATATGTTTTTTTACTTTCTTCCAGTTTTTCATATGATTTGCGAACTTCTCTGTTGTTAATTGCAGCCCTTATTATCGCTAAACCCACTAAAAATCCAGCACCCAATAATAAAACTTCGAAAACATCCCTATCATTATAATAAGCCCATGAAAGGAGTAAATACGCTACCCCACCTAATAATAATACTACGTTGGTCTCGAATGGAATTTTAAATCGCCAAAAATCTATTGATAGATCTTCCAGTACTCTTGGAGGTTGGCAACGGATATGCACCAGGGCGGCCAAAGTCAGAGATAGGCTAGCTGATATCCAGAACACGTTTTCTATCCCGCCAGCAGGATACAGATTCAAAATATATTCATAGGCATAGATTATGACCGCAGCAACTTGAAAGGTTGCACTGGCTAGAATGTAGGGAACTGGTCCTTTCTTCAGGTTTCCTGCGTAGAAAACAAATAAGTAAATGCCAAAAAACATCAGGGCAAATACGGACAAGATGTTCAGTACTAAAATCAGGAAATTGAAGGTGTCAATTGGGGTTATCTTAGTGAAGGGTAGTATTAAAAAGGACCAGAAAAACATGGTTATGGTGACCAACACCATACTAATCTCAATAACCCTCCGGTACCGGTTCAACACATCCACTTGTGGTTTGGGAATTAAATAGAGCCCTAAACAGAAGAAAACTGTTTTTAAAGTGAATGATATGTAAACATAACTCAAAATTAATTGATCCGTCAAATCATAGTTCCAGGTTAACCATAAAAGATCTCCGAATACCCAAAAAGTCTGGGATATGAGTATAGCCAACCAGGCATGATAATAATCTTTCCCATAAGTTTCTGAACGTCGAAAAGCAAAGAATAATATGATTAAAGTTGTAATATTAATTATTGGGACCAGATTATCGTTGATGAGAACGGTAATATTTGAGTTGTTGCGAAACAGTATGGTAAATATTCCATAACCCACAATAATGAGAATAGATAATATAACTGCCTTTTTAAAGGATTTCGATGATATTTTACCCTTGGAAAGTTTTTTTCCAATCCCCATTGACTGATTTCCCCCGCAAGTCAAATCTTATAGATTGATTTGATCCTAATGTAAATAAATTGTTGGTTTCAAACAATTTTCGGTTCAGTCAATAATAGGAAATTGATTTGTTGATGAGCCCTAATAGAAGAATACATGTCTGAATCCATTCAATTTAACATATATTATTAATTTTGGAAGTTTTTATTACATGAAGAGATAAATATTGATTTATACAAATGAATCATTTTACAATATTTTTTATATAATTAACGTTTATTATTTAGATTCCACCTTAACCAAACATAATAATTTATAAGTTTTATCCTTTTTAAGCAAGGTTTTAATATCACATCTTTCAATTGGATATATATTGTGAATCTAAAACCAAGGATATTATTAATTTCAAAGTGAATGCACTATCAATTGTATAAAGCCTAATATGTTGTGTTAAACCATGTTAAACAAAGTAAGGCCTCAGATACAAAGATTAATCAACCCCGTGGCCAGTAAAATCAGATTACACCCCAATATCCTAACGATAATCGGATTACTAGTTAGCATTTTTGCGGCCTATGCCTTTGCCAGGGGAAATCTCCTGGCAGGCGCATTACTCATACTCCTAAGCGGATTTTTTGATGTTATAGATGGTGCTGTGGCCCGCAAAAATAACACCAAAAGCAAATTTGGAGGTTTCCTGGACTCCACTTCCGACCGTTTCGCGGATGCATTCATAATAATCGGAGTCATATATGGAGGGTTTGTGAACTGGTTCTGGGGCATCCTGGCATTACTTGCCTCTTTAACTGTGAGCTATGTCCGTGCCCGGGCAGAAGTCGAAGGAATAAAATGTGATGTTGGAATTGCTGAAAGAGCAGAACGTCTATTCATAATACTGGGTGGTGCATTCTTGGGATACTTCACCGACCCACACTTTTTCATGTCAATGGCTATTTTCCTGATAATCATCCTGGGATTCGTAACAGTATTGCAACGAGTTTACCACTCCTGGAAGGAGTTGAATAAACTTTGAAGTATCATGTGATAATATGGACGCAATAGAAAGAATCGAGAAAGATTTAAAGCTTTTTGCAAAAAATATAAAAGAAGTAGAATCAATAAAAGTCAGTGCTAAAGAGGAGAAAATTTTAAAAATGGCCCAGAATTATCGGGACGACACCCAGTACTACTTGGATAAGAAAGATTTCCTAACATCGTTCGGATGCATAACATATGCACATGGACTTCTAGATGCAATTCGCCTTTCACACAACCTTATAATCGAGGAATAATAATTAAATCAATTTATAATCATGAGAATAAATTAAAACTCACATGAATTATCATAAGACGTGCAATAATAGAGGTTAGATGAATTTCAAAGATACTGTTCTACAGGAAGCTAAAATAGATTTTCAATACTTATTGGACCGTGGTTTTCCCAGAACTGGGGCTTTAAATTTTGTGGCTAATCATTATGTTCTGGATGAGGTGCAAAGGAATTATCTCAACCGCAGCGTCTTCTCCAAAAAGAAAATAAAAACAAGGAAGAAAAAATTAATTCTATTATCTGATGTGAAGGAGAAAAATGTGATTATTGATGGTTATAATGTCTTAATCACAGTTGAAAGCATCTGCAACAGTGGAGAAGAATTTCTGGTAAACTGTGATGATGGTGTTACCCGGGATGTTAAAGCTGTTTTCGGGAAATACAAGAAAGATAAAACCACACTAGAAGCTCTGAATTCGATTATATCCCTCTTGAAAATCTTTAAACCTAAAAGAGTGCTTTTTTTCTATGACAGTCCAGTTAGTATGAGTGGTGAACTGGCCAAAACCACCCTAGAACTTTTAAAATCACTTAAAGTTCCTGGTGATGCTCAGACTGCTAGTGACGTGGATGCAGAACTGGTGAGATTATCCAAAGAACTGGATGGTGTGGTTGCCACCAGTGATGGGATAGTAATGGATAAAGTAGAAACTGTATTGGATATACCCAGCTACATTGCAAGGATGAAGAAGAATTAAAATAAAAAGTGCAATTACAATTCTTTTTGAAATAAAAAATAAATGAATTAAGGATATTTATTCAATATCCTCAAATCTGTCGCCGAGTTTTTCCATTACACCAGGTAGGGTGGTGTATTCCATCTCATCGGCGGGTAGTCTGTGTGGTTCGAATGGACCGTGTCTTCTCATGTACTCAGCAATATCTGATGCCAGTGCTCTGGATCTGTCGTATGCTGGGTCGTCAAACATGTCCGCTGGACCTACTAACTGCCCATTGTTAATCTGGAATCCAAGAGCCATGATCCGTGGAGGTCCGTCAAATCGTACAGGATAAGCGTTTTTCTGTGCTACCGGCATTAATGGTCCATTGTGTGATCCTCTCATCCATCCACCCACCAAATGGGGGAATGCAAATGGTTCCACAACTTCTCCTGCTGCTGGGAATCCAGATTGTGATCTTACAATTGCCACAGGGTCATCTTTTCCAACGTATTTTCCAGCCATGAGGTTTAATCTCTCAGTACTTATGGCAGCGGCTATTTCGTTATCATCCCTCCTTCGGATACGTTTTATTACGTAGCGACTGATGGTGCCCAGAAGGGCTAGTAAATCATACATTTCATCGGGACAGGTCATTTTAACTTTTTTGTGTTCCATTACATCGAAAACTTCGAATTCAAACCCATTGTGCATAGATGGGTCTATCACCAGACCAGCAGTGGTAAATGGGTCTGCGAACATTTTATAAAGGGGCATGTTAAATGCACCGGGTTCGGTTTTGTCACAGCAGAAAACAACCACTGGGTCGCTGGGTCTTTCTTTAAACTCCATTTCTGCACATCCAGGACCCATACCTTTTATGTTTCCTGAAAATGTGTCTGATAGAAGATCCTGACCTGCTCCGTAAAGTTTAAGTTCTTTTGCAATTGCAGTTCCTTCTAAAAATGCTTTCCATGCTAATTCATGGATTTCTTCGTTTTCTTCACCCTGGGTGTGGGTCATTATCAGTTCGGTGTCATCCCCACAATTGGTTACATAATAATCATTGAGAAGTTCTTCTTCCTTGGCTTTGGAGAGAATTTCTTCACATTTTTTTAATATTGCGGGGTGAACTAATCCGTGGCCTGCTATACTTCCAACGTCTGCTTTTATCACACTAATGGTGGTTTTCATACTTTTACACCTCTAAAAAAATCATGAACTTCTAAAACAGCATCCTTTATGCTGAAAAAGGGTAGTTCGAATTGATAATTATAAACCAGTCTTCTGGAGGAAAACCAGCTTAGAAACAGCTTTTAGCTATTCTAATAAAACCCTTCTTATTAATGAATTATGATAAGATGGACATATAAAATTTACTACTGTCCATTTTTTTAAAGACTCTTGATTTTAGACAGCTAAAAATATTAGATTTTTTGGTAATTGTCTTTAACTGCCTGAGCCATATCCATGGTTGTGGAAGTTCCGCCCAAGTCTGGTGTGATAGATGTTCCTTCCCTTAAAACATTCAAAACAGCCTTTTCAAGTTTTGATGCTTCATGGTTCTCCCCTAAAAATTGGAGCATAAGAACAACAGATAAAATCATGGCAGTGGGATTGGCCATATTTTTACCAGCGATATCTGGAGCAGAGCCATGAACTGGCTCAAATAACCCATTATGATCACCTATATTGGCAGAGGGCACCATTCCTAAACCTCCGACGAGTCCAGCACCTTCATCAGATAATATGTCTCCAAAAAGATTGGTGGTAACTATTACCTGGAATCGGTGGGGTTTGGTAATGAGAAACATGGCGGCAGCATCCACGTAAACTTCGTCAACCTCAATATTCCTATAACCATCTAGTCTACTATATTCATTTGCCACATCCCAGAAGGATTCCCTGAATATTCCATCTGTTTTTTTGAGCACATTGGCCTTATGTACAGCAGTTAAACGGCTATTACCTCTTTTATATGCCTCCTGGAATGCTATTTTTGTTATTTTTTCTGAAGCTTTTCTGGTTATTACCCGCAGAGCAGTTGCTCCTTCCAGGGTGTATTCTTCAATTCCAGAGTATAGGCCTTCACTGTTCTCCCGGACAATGAGCAAATCCAGATCATTGTAGACAGATTTTGCTCCAGGATATGATTTAACAGGTCTTAAATTGGCGTAAAGATCCAGCTCTTTTCTAAGGGTGATTATTGCACTTTTCTGACCAGGAACTGTGGTTACAGCTCCGAAGAGTGTTGCATCAGAATTTTTAGCCATTTTAATTGTTTCGTCAGGTATGGTGGTGCCGGTATCCTCAAAACAGGAATTTCCTGCCCTTGCTTCCTGAAAGTCGAATTCAATAGGAAGTGCATCCAAAACATGGAGAGCAGCTTGGATTACCTCTGGGCCTATGCCATCCCCTGGGATTACAGTTATTTTATACATGATAAGTCCTCTTACGGTATAACTAATACTGTCGTTGAATAAATAATCGCACTGAATTATTAGTATACAGGAGTATAGTTTTGTTTTTATATTAATTGGGCAAAAATATATTGCCTATTAAATACAAAGTATATTTTTCTAAATCGATCATTAATCGATCTTGTCTTTAAAAAACATCTATTTAATTAATTTTCAAGGGGAGAATATATATGGAAGTTGAAAAAAACGTTGGAAGACTGATTGAAACTTTAAAGGATGATGATGAACATGTGCAGTTGCAGGCCACAGAAATGCTGGAAGAAATTGGAGAACCTGCAGTGCCACAACTCATAGATGCCCTTGATAATGAAGATAAAAATGTTAGGAAGGGATCTGCAAAAGTTTTGGGACTGATTGGTGATGAAAGAGCCATCAAACCCCTCATTGAAACCATGAAAGATGATAATAAGTGGGTGCGCAGGGCAGCCTCAGGTGCTCTTAGCAATATGGGTAAATCCGCAGTGAATCCCTTGATTCAAACTCTGAAAAATGATGACTGGAGAGTGAGAGGTGGAGCTGCCTGGGCACTGGGAAATATAAAAGCCCCTGAATCATTACCACCACTGATTGAGGTCATGAATGACGATAGCGGCTTTGTCAGGGCCGGTGCAGTAATGGCTGTGGGAAATATTGGTGGAGATGACGCTGAAAAAGCACTTAATGAAGCATTAAAGGATAAGAGTAGTTATGTTCGCAGAGTTGCTGAAGGTTTCCTGAATAAGGAATAATTTCACCTATTTAATTGGTACCGAGCATATCCCTATCAGATTTGACTAAGTGAAATTAATAATTAACGAGAATTTTGTTTCTGCATAAAGGTGGATTATGAAAGTTAGTGTAATTGGAGCATCAGGTAGAGTGGGCAAGGCCGCAGCTTTTTGTCTGGCTGAAGAGAGCGTTGTAGGCAAGATTGTACTTTTATCACGTGAAAAGAGTTTGGATAAGATCCAGGGAGAAACTCTGGACATGAATGATGCCCTGGCTGCTAAGGACATTCGGGTTTCCATAACCCCATCATCAAATTTTGAAGATATGGCCGACTCTAAGATTGTGATTATCGCTGCGGGTGTTCCCCGCACCCCTGAAATGACACGTATGGATCTGGCAGTTCCGAATGCGAAGATTGTGGCAAAATATGCAAAATTGGTGGCTAAATACGCTCCTGAATCCATAATTCTGGTTATAACTAACCCTGTTGATGTTATGACTTATGTAGCTCACAAAGCTTCCGGTTTTCCCCGGAATAGGGTTATTGGACTGGGAAACCACCTTGACTCATTGCGGTTGAAGAATATTTTTGCCAAACAATTCAACATTCATGTTAGTGAAATACACACTAGGATAATTGGAGAACATGGAGATCACATGGTTCTGCTTTTAAGTTCCACTTCCATTGGTGGAATAATGTTCGAAGACTTTTCTCAGTACCAGTCCTTTGATGTGGATGGGATTATTGAGAAAGTTAAAAATGCAGGGAGTTACGTGATTGACAAGAAAGGAGCGACAGAATACGGGCCTGCTTACGCTGTTTCTAACATTGTGAAAACCATTCTCAACGATGAGAAGAGGATACTGACTCTTACCACCTATCTGGATGGGGAAATTTATGGTACCAGTGATGTTTGTCTGGGAGTGCCAGTTAAATTGGGTAAAAACGGTGTTGAGAGGATAATTAAACTCAACATGAATGATGATGAATTAGAAGCTTTTAGATTAGCCGCAGATTATGTTAAAAGCTCAACTGATGAAGTTCTGTCAATTATAAAAGAAGAAATTGATTTATATTGAATATTTTTAATTATTGATTTTTTTAATATTATTTCTTATATCAAATAAATGGTTCTAAAATAAAATAAAAATAGTTTAGGGCCCATATTTTGAACCCTTAAAAATAAAAAAAATATATCAAGTGTACCAGATTAAGTTTTATCAGTTATATTAACAGGAGGATCTGGATCTGGTTTATCTGATGACTTGTTAGTTGGCGTGCTTATAGGTGTCTTGTTATAGGTTATTGGTGTGTATGTTTTTTTGTAGTCATAGTCGTTATCATAATCATTTCCAGTGTCATTGGTTTTGTTAGTTATATTGAGTGTGAAATTCCCTGCAGAGTTTAA
The DNA here is from genome assembly GCA_020855015.1 of Methanobacterium sp. Classification (GTDB taxonomy): domain Archaea; phylum Methanobacteriota; class Methanobacteria; order Methanobacteriales; family Methanobacteriaceae; genus Methanobacterium. The sequence goes on along the minus strand of JAHKLP010000121.1, from coordinate 2,573 downwards.
AAGGCCAATGAAATAACCACTGACAAATGCCAATACAACTATCACCACAATTAATGCGATGGGTATCTTATCCATTTTAATATTCATATTAATCTACTCACAATCCGTTTCTAGAGAAATTCTTAAATCATCTTTATAATTCATTTTCAAGTAATTTCGAAAGTTACAATTCCAAAAAATGATGTCAGTGCATCTACAATTTGATGCATTCTGTAGTATCTAAGTGATCATATAATAAATTTACCCTACCCTATATTTACATATCCAATAAATCTGAGTAATTTGTTTGTAGAATGATACTCTTAATTAACAATATCTTAAAAACAACGCAAACTTGCTTTTTATTCCTTAAAAAATTAAAAAAAAATAATTGTTCTTTTTTATCCAGTTTCTTCTGAAAGGTAGTTGTATAGAAAAGCAGCCATAATTGCTCCTGCTATAGGCCCTATGAGGTATATGGGGAAGTATATCCACAGATTTGAACCACCTAATAGTAGATCACCTAAGTATGGTCCAAATGTTCTGGCAGGATTGATTGATGCTCCAGTGATGTTTCCCAAAGTGGTGATCACACCAGCAACTGTCAAACCGATGATCAAACCCGCAAATCCTGGAGGTGCCTCTCTATCAACTGCCACTCCCATTATAGCCAGCATGAGAATAAAAGTTCCAATTGCTTCGGCTAAAATGGCCTGAACATAACCAATACCTGCAAATGGTGCTGTAGCACCTAAACCGCCTGTATTGACTGCTCCCATTCCCAATATAAAAGCCAATGTGAAACTGGCCAGGGTTGCTCCAATAACCTGTGCAAGTATATATGGTGCAACATCACGTGATGGAAATTTTTTCACTGCCCACAGAGCCAAGGTAACCGCTGGATTGATATGACAACCAGATATCTTACCAAAAGCATAAATACAGGCAGTTATTGCCAATCCAAAAGCTAAACCGATTGCTAACCAGTCCCCTAGACCTCCCAGAGCACCTATCCCTATGTTGAAAGAATTAGGCGGAGTTTGACCCTTACTTATCATCAGGGTGATGATAGCTGCCCCTGTACCAAAGAAAACCAAAATAAATGTTCCAATAAGTTCTGCCAGTGATCTTTTCATAACAGAAGCCATTGTTTAATCTCCTTTAGGTTTTCCTTTTTTAAGAGCCATTGCACAATATTTACATAGTATTCTGGGCAGTGTTTCCTCTATTTTTTCTGCAGGGAAAGGATATCCTCCGGTCCATAATTCAGTTTCATGACGAATGGCATGATCCATACACAGCCCCATACCACAAACTATGCACATGGCCACTGCATCTGTTGATTTACCTTCTTCTGCACATATATAACATTTCATTTTTTACCCCCTATGTGTTAAAAAAATGGAATTAATGAGTTGTTCGTAAAAGAACAACTGCATTACTTATACTGCTTCTCTCCATTGACAGTGGTTGTGTCTGAAGTCAACCAGTGAAGCTGCAGCACAGTTTTTGCAGGTTCTTGCTGGGGAACCTGGATTTTCTTTGTGCAGTGCTATGATGTTGGTCATCATGGTAGCGGTTACTGGTTCACTGGTTAACAGGCAGGGGTAATCTGCCAGTCGCATAAGAGATGAGAAACGGACAGTGATGGCACATGCAGGGTATGTGTAGCGCTGTGGATTCATTATCACTTCGTTCTGATGTATTGGTTCCAGATCAACATCAAAGCCGGCTACTTTGGGTACCAGTTTACCAGAAGCACCATTGAGTAGTTTGCGTGCCTGGTCAATGTAGCCCCATCCTCTGTAAATCATGTCCATAAAGTCGCTGTTATGCAGTTCGGCAGCAGCTCCCCTTGTGGGATACAGTTGCACGTAGTTGTGGAACCTTTGGGTTAATAGATCAACCACTGTTGGTGCATTGAAGCCATCCAGCTCCAAAATGTATTCCACTGCACAGGCAGATGATCCTGTTGCTAGAGAAAGGACTTCGAATTCACTCTTAAAGTTTGGAAGAGCTTTATTCAATGTGGAATCCATTACATCGGTTGTAGCTTCTATTATAGCCATGGTAACATCATCTTTACACATGTTAAAGGTTGATTGTGCAATATGGTGAGATACATCGCCCACACAGTATGCTGGGACTGTGAGGATGTTACCGTAATGCACATCATCATCCATGGCTGCTTTTATGGTGTCTTCCATTTTATCCCGGTACTGGGACATGTACTTGCGAACATCAAATGATGTGTGACCTGCACCATCCATGAGTTCTGCTTGAGCTTCAACCGGGTTCTGGTAAATATTCTGAACTTCTTCTATTTCTTTTTTCACAGCTTGGGCCACTGTAGTACCATTTTCTATTTCATTGGCAAATACCTCACCTATACCATAAGAGGTATTCATTCCCCATGATTTAGCAGATAGTATGGCCTGTTTATGATGTTCAGGGATGTTCACATTTTGAAGTATTCGGTTTATTGTGTTACTGGTGCTGCCAGGCATCAGGGCGAAATCAACCACACAGGTCGGCCCGTAAAATCCCCCATACCTACGAACCACTTCTTTACCTATAAGTGCTTCCGCTTTTTC
>JAHKLP010000022.1 GCA_020855015.1 Methanobacterium sp. | reverse complement strand
CATCAGAGGGTGGACTATGCTAAACGTGCTGTGGAAGCTGCAGTGAAAATGACGGAACGACTTAAATAATGATATTCCCTTTTTTCACACAATTTATTTTTTAACTTAAATAAAACTTCTGAAGGAATCAGGTTTTTTCTGGAGACATCCAATGGAAATACTCACTCCACGCGATTTAAAACATAAATTTCAGGATCCTTGGGTAGCACCTTACCAAAAAGTCCTCACCATGGTAGATGGGGATATGGTGGAAATAGTAGAATACCATCCCTGCATAAGTGGTTCCCAGTGGATGATTTACCAGTACCAGCGCAGTAGTAACATAGTTTTAAAGGCTAGAAGAGATGGAAATAGACATACCTTTCTTGTAAAGGTGGGAAAATCTGATTTAAGTCTTAAAGCTAGTTTGCATGCAGCAGGAATCGAAGAAGTTTCTGTGGAGGGGGATGAAGTTAAAGTAATACATGCAGGCCTGGCTGGCGCTGGGGTGGGAGCTGCAATGTGCCGAGGAATGGCAGAAGGAGTTAAAAGAGTAGAACTCAGAGACGTAGGTGGGGGTTCTAAAGTAGGAAGGGCAACTGTTGTCACACCACGCCTACAGAAAGTAGTTATAGGTATAGATGACACTGATACCAAAGAAGAAGGTGCAACTTGGACTCTAGCTCATAACGTAGGCGTAGAACTTGTTAAACGCGGTTATCAATATTTGGATCACATCACTGTGCAGCTTTACCCTCATAATCCGAATAAAACTCAGAATTGTGTGGCAATTGCTTTAGTATTCGCAGTAGAACCTGATGAAAAGGACAAATTAGTTAAAGAAGTCGTAGAATTGTTAAAAGAAGATACTTTGTCGGATAAAACTGCAATTGCAGTGCTTGAAGGAATAAAAGTCCCGGAAAAACTCCGATCTTATGCTGAAGCTGCTAAAAAATCCATGATTACTGTTGAAGAAGCTGAAAAAGTAGCTGAATCTGAAGGTGTGGAACTGGTGAAAGTAACAGGCAATCAAGGTAAAATTGGTGCCCTGGCTGCTTTGGGCGTGTATAATGATATTGAAGAGGCAGTAAAGGTTTATTATTGATTGATCTATTTTGAATCTCTTTAAAAAAGATTACCAGACATATAGATTCTCCCCTAATTGTGAATTAAAAAGATATTTTTCAGGAGAAGTTGAAATAAAATAATATGCCCTGATCTGAAGTAGGGAACATATTATTTGATTTGGTGTTTCCTGCAACTTCAATTTTAACCACATTTTTTCCCTTTGTTACCAGAAAGGTATCCTGACGGCTGTCTTTATCAATATAAATTGTTTTATACAGATAACCATCTAAATAGATCCTGTATATTCCTTCTTTCAATACACCCGTCGTGCTGCCAATTTTTTTGTTATTAAGATATAGGTTAATGGTCTTAGCATCATCGGCAGTATTTTTTATTATCATTCCCTCAGTGACGGTTATGTTCGATGTACTTAGGGAAAGTTTTTTCTCAGCGTAAAGATTTTTAAAGAAATTCCGCAGCTCCGAATCACTTATAACATCACGCACATTCAACCCCAGACTATTCCTGGCATTATAAGGTATCCTCAATATACTTTCTTCTCCTGGAATTGTCTGATTAAGATTATACCCCTGCTTATTTATTATGATATTGTCTCCATAATTCAATCCGAGCGTTTTCAGAGCATCCTCAGGCATTCGGATCATTGAACTCTCGTTTTCTATAGCACTGTCCACCGTGTAGGGTCCTCTAATGTCAAAAGTCTGGTTTTCAACTGGTTGTTTCCAAAATATTACATTCCGTGCGGCAGGTTCAATTGATATTTTTCCCTCATCCACATGTACTGACCCTAACATGGTAAACAGGACTGCGAACATGATCAACGCCGAAACAATCAGGGGAGAATGCATATAAAAAAATGATTTGAGGTTACGAGACTTAGAATCAGGCCTTAAAATCGTCTTTATGGATGATCTAATTATCTTGATCACATAATAAATGGCGATTATAATTCCAATAATAATAATGGCTAATCCTAGATATAGAGCTACATATGACGGACGAATTCTGATGAAAAAAACAAAGAAAAATCCTAATGTGGTTAATGAAAGACCTAAAACTCCCATTCGTATTGATTTTCCCAAGGAGTCGATCATGGTAATTCTGCCATAACTGTTAGCCCGGTCCACAATGGTTCGCACCACTTCAGTAGCTACGATGTTAAGTTCATAGAGTGAGGACATAGTATGGCTTATATTTCCAATATCTACCTCTTTAACCCGCACTCCCATTACATCTGCGTCCAGCACTATTCCCACATCTACACCGTAATCATCTTCCAGTTCTATATTTTTCAGGAAGGATCTTTTTGCAGCGAACTGGCCACTGAGAGGTTGTTCAAATTTGATTTCTGGGAAAAAAAAGTTTAAAAGAGGTTTTGCTGTCAATTCAGTTACTCTACCGGCTTCTCTTTTGAATTTTGTCTTAATTACGTCTGCTTCTCCATTCAGGATGGGCTTGATCATTTTATCTACTTGTTTGGGAACTAATTCTTGTAGGTCAGCATCTAAAAACAGCACAATATCTCCCTTGGAGTTTTTGAAACCAGTTTTGATGGCAGCACCTTTTCCCCGATTTTTAGTGTGACTCAACACAGTTGCTCCTGCCTCTATGGCATTTTGTTCAGTGGCATCTGCTGAGCCATCATTTACTACAATGATTTCATCAATATAATTGAGTGATTTAACTGTTTTTATCACGTTAGCCACAGTTTTCTCTTCATTGTAGGCAGGTATTATGACCGATACGCTCATGGGTTTTTTTGAATTCATCGTTTTAACAGAAGCGATGATCAGGATAAACAATAGAATAATCCAAGACACTTAAATTACACCTCTAATTCTTAACTTACATGTTATACTATAATGACTTATATAAGATTTTATAGAAAATGTTGTTTCCTTTAAAAATGGTCAATTTACAAAAGTATATTATCCGTTTTAAGCATAAATTTTTATGAATAATGGTTTCCAGCCAGATTAAATTATCAGATTTTAATTATTTACGATACTCAATAAAGAGGTTTAGAATGGAAACAAAGGTTATGATCATACTGGGGAGTGCATCCGATTTTAAAATTGCCGAAAAAGCCATCGCAATATTGGAAGAATTAGGAATATATTATGATTTGCGCGTAGCATCCGCTCACCGAACCCATGAAAAAGTCAAAAGGATAGTTTCCAGTTCAACCAAAAGTGGTGTTGATGTTTTTATTGGCATAGCAGGACTATCAGCCCATCTTCCAGGCATTATAGCAGGAATTACTCATAAACCTGTGATTGGGGTGCCGGTAGACGTAAAAGTTGCTGGCTTAGACGCACTTTTTGCCTCAGTTCAGATGCCATTAGGTGCCCCTGTAGCGACAGTAGGAATCGATCGTGGTGATAATGCTGCAATACTCGCTGCTCAGATTATAGGGATCCAAAATGTCAATATAAGGGAAAGACTATCACGGTTTAGGAATGATTTTTACTCTAAAATTGCTGAAGATGAGGAAACTCTCTTTCCTGAGATAAAAGGAGAATATTATTCCCGGAACAAACATGAATCAGAAGGTGAAAAAATATCGCTAACTGACGAAATCCTAAATGTAAATTCAGCAGATGTAGAATCAATCTCAACGCATCCGGGCGAAACTGTAGAAAATCCCCACCCGCCACAAATAGCTGTTATTTCAGGAAGTTACAGTGATATCAAGGTGGCCAAGAAAACCACAATGTTTCTTGACAAATTGAAAATTCCCTATGACTCCACAGTGATATCACCAGTCAGATCTCCAGATAAATTTGAGAATTTTCTCAAAAGGAACAAAGATGCCAAACTATTCATTGCAATATCAGGGCTTTCTGCCCATGTAACTGGAGCTGTGGTTGCTTACACAGAAAAACCAGTCATAGGAGTGCCCTGCGCAATTAGAATGGATGGATTGGATGCACTTCTCTCAATGGTTAATATGCCTCCAGGAGTGCCGGTGGCAACTACCGGCATAGATTCAGGGGGAAATGCAGCTATTCTCGCCGCTGAAATGTTGAGTATCGATGATACACACATAAAAAAAGATCTTATGAAGTTTAAGGGTAATATAAATTGTAAAAGATAGATTTATTATTAATATATTCATTAATTTTTATTATTACCTCTTTGATTACATTACTATAAAATTAATACCTTTCTTTTTCTTTAAAAATGGCAAAACATACTCAAAAAGTTATGCATTAAATATATTCATAAAATAAGCCAAATAATAATATGTGAAGAATAATGAAAGAAAAGGATAAAATAAATAATGAAACATGTTCTCTTTAACCAATTCTGAAGTGCTGGGAATAATATGGGGTTTAATCAATACTAGTATTATTAGCAGCGTTTATTATAAACATCAAATGAATCAGTGGTGATTTTGTGCAAAACTTCTTAAAAACTATTAGGGATGATTTTAATTTCATAGAAATTAATGATAAGGTTTCAACCAACCTGGAAGCCGCAGGAATTCTAAGAAAATATCCAAAGGATATCATCCTCCTGGACAACATTAAAGAATCTGACATGAAAGTCATATCAGGAATATGCAACACCCGTGAAAAGATTGCCAATGCTTTAAAAACAGATGTGGCTGGAATAACTAAGAAAATAATGGATGCAACCAACAATCCCGTCCCAATAAATGATTATAAGGAGGTTCAAGACAGTTTTAATATTTCAAAACGGGCCGATCTCGCTAAACTCCCCATACTAACTTATTACCAGCGTGACGGAGGCCCATATATCACTTCAGGTGTGATAATTGCCAAGGATCCTGAAACTGGAGTACGCAATGCATCCATTCACCGCATGCTCCAACTTGGAAAAGATAGGCTCACAGCCCGCATAGTGCCTCGCCATCTATATACCTACCATCAAAGAGCGGAACAACTTGATGAACCTCTGGAACTAGCCATAGCAATAGGAATGCACCCCGCCACCCTACTGGCCACCACTACTTCCGTACCTATAAATGTGGATGAACTGGAAGTGGCCAACAACATCCATCAGGGGAAAATGAAACTGATAAAATGTGAAAATGTTGATATTGAAGTTCCAGAGTGTGAAATACTCCTTGAGGGGAGGATGTTGCCTCATGAAAGAGCCGATGAAGGTCCTTTTGTCGATTTAACAGACACTTATGACGTGGTACGTCAGGAACCGGTTATTGAACTAGACAAAATGCACTACAAAGAAGATTCGATATATCATGCCATAATGCCTGCTGGTTTCGAACACAAACTCTTACAGGGCCTTCCACAGGAACCCAGAATATTCAATGCAGTTCAAAACACAGTACCCACAGTCCAAAATGTAGCCCTCACTGAGGGTGGATGCTGCTGGCTCCACGCTGCAATTTCAATCCAAAAACAGACCCAGGGTGATGGTAAAAACGTTATGATGGCTGCACTGGCAGCTCACCCTTCACTTAAACATTGTGTGGTTGTAGATGAAGACATTGACATTTTTGATGCTGAGGATGTGGAATATGCAATTGCTACCCGGGTTAAGGGTGATGAAGACATTTTAATAGTTCCTGGGGCCCGCGGATCATCCCTGGACCCTTGCGCAAAACCAGATGGCACAACTACCAAGGTGGGAGTGGATGCTACTAAGCCTTTAAATAAATTAGATAAATTTGAGAGGGTTAGTTTTTCAGATTAGGTATTAATGGGTATCTATTGAACCCTACTTCCATCCGGAAAAAATGCCACTATTATTAAAAAGTTTAAACCACAAGATCGATCTTCGCCCCACATTCAGGGCATTTTTTATCTTTTTTAAGTTTGTTTGATATTATGCGAAACCCATCTCTTTCTATGAGTAGTTTACTGCATTCTGGACACTTAGTGTTCTCCCCATCACTGCCCGGCACGTTTCCCACATAAACATACTTAATTCCGGCTTCTGTTGCCATTTGCTGTGCTTTTTCAAGGGTTTCCAAGGGGGTAGCTGTCAGATTGTTCATTTTGTAATGAGGATAAAATCGTGTGAAATGTAATGGAATCTCCACACCCACATCAGCCACAAAATCCACCAGAGATTTAAAGTCTTCCTCTGAATCATTATGTCCGGGTATCACCAGATTGGTTATTTCGATATGGATGTCTTTTTCATGCATGGCACGGATGTTTTCCAGGACTGGTTCTACTCGGGCCTGACACAGTTTTTGATAAAACTGATCAGACATACTCTTAAGATCCACATTGGCCGCATCCAGATATGGGGAAATGAGATTCAGAGCTTCATCACTCATATAACCATTGGTTACATATACGGTCTTTAAATCCTTTTTCTGAGCCAGTTTAGCTGAATCATAAGTATATTCAAACCACATGGTAGGTTCATTGTAGGTCCATGAAATGGACTGGCAGAGGTTTTCCTGGGCTAATTTAATTGATTTATCTGGAAGAATGTTCCTAATGCCTATTTCATCCATATAAGTCTGTGATATTGCCCAGTTTTGACAATACGGGCACTTAAAATTACATCCAACACTTCCCAGGCTGAATGAAAGGCTGCCAGGATAGAAATGGAATAGAGGTTTTTTTTCTATTGGGTCTACAGCAATGGAGGAAGCAGAGGCATAGTTCTTACTGTACAAAATTCCATTATCATTCTGCCGCATTTTGCAAAAACCAGTTTTACCATTGGATATAATACATTTATGATTACATACATGACAGTTCAATGCACCATCAATCTTTTCATAAAGCATAGCTTCCTTTTTCAAGTTAAAAACCTCCGTCCTCTTCAGAAAACAATTGTAGATCTCAAGATCAAAATCAGACAATTGTAACTATCTAACGGATCATCATTGCTTAAAGTGCTCATAACCAACTTTCTCTAATGTATTTGTTTTACCCTCTTTATCAACTATTTCCATCTTTCCAGAATCTGTCACTATGCCGACCTGAATAAGTCCTAAATCATCCTTTAACTTGTCAAAAGCATCTTCGCCAATGGTTAAAAGGAGTTCGAAATCCTCACCATAATTAAGGGCGAAATCAAGGGGATTCTTATTCAAAACAGATGCAATTTCTTCAACTTCTGGAATAAGAGGGATCATGGTCTCAAAAAGAGTTATTCCCACTTTATGTGGGGATGATTGCATCAGTTCATCTAATTCACTGGCTAAACCATCAGTTATGTCGGTAGCCGAAGTCACAACTCCTTTTCTTCCCAATATTAATCCCTCATTTAACCGTGCATGGGGTTCAAGGGCGTACTTCTGGATGGTTTCTATGGTGGATGGTTTTATTCTCTCTTTAAGATTCTCCTTTACAGATGTGGGAGATAATAAAAATTCAAATCCCGCTGCAGCAACACCCAGGGGGCCGGTGACTGCCACCACATCACCCGGATTCGCGCCTTCTTTCATAAATACTTTTTTTTTATCAACAACTCCCAAACAGGTCCCGCTTAGAATCAGTTCCCCTGCCTGGTTGGTGTCGCCACCCATGAGGCCCATTTTGTAGGTCTGACAAGCCTCCAACACTCCACAAATGATCTCATCAAACTCTTCAAGTGGAAGATCATGAGGTAATCCTAAAGATAATACAAAACCAACGGGTTCGGCACCCATTGCTGCCAGATCACTCACATTCACTGTCACTGCTTTCATACCTTTATTAAATGCACTCATTTCAGTGGGAAAGTGAGATGATTCAAGTAAAAGATCGGAAGTTACCACCAAGTATTTATCATCCATATTCAAGAGGGCAGCGTCATCGCTAAGACTTTTAAAATAAAACTCATCAAAAAAAGGAGAATTAGGTTGAAGGGCACGACTCCTTGCAAGGAGTCGCTTAATAAGTTTTTTTTCACCAATATCAGATATTATGGGTTTATCATGGTGTTTTGATTTTTTAGGAGACATTATAGTTAAAGGGCATTGTTCACCCTATCTTTTATTATGTCAGCGATTTTGGGATCTGCACCCAGAGGGTCTGTGTAAACAATCTCTCCCTGGAAATTTATTTCCTCATCTTCATCATGCTCATGACTGTGACCATGATGGTGGTCATGATTGTGTTCATGAGTTTCATCTCCATTATTCAATCCCAGAATACGGGGAATGTCTTGTCTGGTGTGTACTCCAGGAGCTAGAAATACTGGGGTGACCACAATTTTTTCAACACCCATTTCAGCTAATTTATTGATTGATGCTGGGATGGAGGGTTTGTTCATGTTCATAAACCCGATTTCCACAGGATATTCAGCTTGTTCTTTGTAAATATTAGCTAACTGGCTGAGAACATCTTTACCATAGGGTAATCTGCTTCCGTGACCCACTAACAATACGCCTACTTTACTGTTTGAGTTTAAATTTGTAACCATACGAAATGACTCCTTCATCGCCTTCTGCTCTAATTCTTCTGAATACTAACTCTACTTCTTGACCTATTTCAATATTTTCAGTGTCACAGTCCACAATTTGGCTGGTAATTTTTGCACCTTCTTCCAATTCGATTATTGCTACGGCATAGGGGGATATGTTCTTAAATTCATCTGTTGGGGTGTGTATAATGGAATAACTATGGATTATTCCATTTCCACTAAATTTAATATCTTCTAATTTGCCTTTTCTCCTGCATTTCGGGCAGATGACTCTCATGGGGAAAAAAACTTCTCCACATTGTAAACACTTTGATCCAATGAGATTGTAGCGTTGTGGAATGTGACGCCATCCTCTTACGATATCTTTCATATTAAACCTCGCTAAGATTTGATTAAGTTTTGGTGATTTTCAAAAATATAAATTTAGTATATGGGATTTTGGATTATAATTCGTATTATGCCTTATATAATCATGATGTTTTTATATGTTTTACGATTGGCTAGTGATTGATGAAAATATTTTGCTTCATTAACTCCTGGAATTCTTATCAGGTTAATTATATTTTTGTTTTAGAAATAACTTTATATTGTATTACATATTTAATTATATTTATTAATTAATAAAATTATTATAATTAATATTAATTATTCTGATCCCTAGTATAACATAATAAGGCAAGAAAATGAATGATAAAGGCTATGTACTTAGTTTAACTTCATTTTTACTTATCATACCTGCTTTTTTACTCGTAATTATATTAATTAACATGTCAGTTAGCCAAACGGGTAATCATGAATCAATTCTAACATCGGATGATGTTCTGGGTGTGGCTAAAGATTTGGAAACACAGTTACCCCAGACAGGTAGGGAAGTGTTAAAACATAAATCAGAAGAGGTTATTGAATCTGGAAATCCATTATCGAACAGTAGAAACGAAATTAAAGATGAAATACAAAATAGAATGGATATTTGGTGTTTAAGATATGATCCGGATGGAATAAGAGCTCATTGTGACGTATTATGTGTGGATAATAGTCAAGATCCATTTCAGATAGAAATCAAATCAACAATAAACGTGCAAAAAGGCGAAATTAAACATATGGTGAATCTAAGTCAGAACATATCTCTTATCAATGAGTCGTTTCCCATTATGGATCCATTACCCTTTTTAAAGTGCAAAGAATATGGTGGTGTAACTATTGGGAAAAATAAAACATTATATGGTTCTAGTTTATCCAAATATCTGAAATCAAGAGGGTTAAACAATTCACAGGCTTATGAAAATGCCACATCTCCATTATTTATAAAAAAATGCCCATATAGTCCATACGAACTTCATGGGAGTACTCATAATTTTGTAAATTTAAAAAATTGTATCGATAATGGTTTTTATCATGAAAGTAATGATGGTGCATGTTTTTTTTGTAGACTGGAGGGGCATGGTGTCTGCCCACATTATGGTATGGAAACGTTCATCTTGCCTGCACCATCTGTTAATCTAACTTCAAATAATTCCTCTGAAGTTGCTACCAGCTCTTTGGATCATGTAATTTTTGACGAAATAAGTTTTGGTACTTATTCTGGCCATTTACTCGTATATTTTCAAGATGGTACTGATTATTCTTACCTTTTTTTAGATAATTCGCATCGGAAAAAGTATGGGCTGCCATTGTGGGAGTGACAAATTTAACAATTCTGGAGTGAAAGTATGGTTAATTATAAATTAATGGAAGAAAAAAGGGGGGTGGTGTTTTCTACGGATTTAATGATAGCTCTCATTATTATAACCGTAGTTTTGGGAGTTTCTGCAGATGCAATGGATAGTGTTGGTTCTAAAATCCAGGATTATTCTTATGCTAATTCTGTAGATAGGATGGCCATCAGTGCTGCTGACATGTTGATTAAAAATCCCGGTACACCGGAAAATTGGGAAGAATTAGGAAATTTCAATGGAGTAACTCCAGGATTATCTCATGTAAACCATGTTAACAGTGGATTAAGTCAGAAAACGCTAAGTTTACAGAAAATAAACTCTCTTAAGGAAAATTATGATGAATTAATGAGAGGTCGAGTAATACCTCCTTATCATGACTCGAGTTTGACTATTTGTCCTGTAGATCCATCTATGGAACCCATTACTATGGGGGAAATAAGCACATCATCATCAGATGTAGTAGTTGTAAATAGAAGGGTTCTTTGTAATTTCTATAACACCAGTATCTTGGTTTTCATAGATGCAATGAAATATAATTCTAATAAATCAAAACAGAAAGTTGGAGGATTTATATGTCCGCATAAAGATATAACAGGGAATCCCAGTCACATAGCGGTGGACTACAAGAATAAAAAATCGGGTTGGACTTGTTATCATTTCCGAGTCACCCAAGACATGTTAAATTCTAAAGATTTTTATTTGATGACTGATCCGGTTCATGTAACTGATAATTCTGCAGTTTGGATAATTGATTGCTCGGAGAACAGTACTGAAGATAGTCATCCTTTTTCTAACCAACCAATTCGTGTGAATGATGTTATAAGAGCTTGTATTGGAAATAAAACTACTGGCATATTGTGGTTACATGTTTTTTCAAGTGGAAATTCCGAAAAAGCATTTAATACATATTTAGCAGGATATCCTAAAGGAACTCCTGTTGAAAAAGCTAAAATTCAGTATCTGAATCCTCAACCATGTATTTTTATTTTTAAAATGAGCACCTAAAATCTATAAAAAAAACTAATTCAAATAGTTTCATTATTATAAACTATTTTTTAGTTATAGGTTTAATTCTTTATTTTTATTATAAAAACTTCATAAGTTGATGGAATATAGATAATCATTAATCAACTGAATTAACTGCCTATAATATGGTTTAAACATGATAAATAGGGCTATTGAAGAAATAATTAACAAAGAAAATTTTTGGATATTAAGATGAGGGGGTAGATAGGTATTTGGAGTGAGTAAACAAATCCTACCCAGTCGGATTTTTTGATATTGTGGGGTGAGATGGGGGTTATGTAGGAATAATATGGTACCTTACAAAGCAGATTGTACGTAATTTTAGTGGCTAACCCCCCTCAGTATAACTATTGTCTTAATTGTATAAAAATTTATTTTTTTTCGAACTATCAGCATTTTTTCGAACTGTTCGGATTATTCAGGGACAGATAAGTATTAAAAATAGCGACAAACAACACATGCTCTAAAATCTTACAGTGTTAAATAAAGGCATTACTCATTTTTTGGTTTCCCAGTAATTATCACTACTTCCTCGAAGAAAAATTTCTCCCTGGCTGTCACTGATGCATCTAAACCTATTCTATTCAATTTTTCAATTGTTTTGTCGATATCAGATAAAGATGATTGTACTAGTTGAACTCTACCTCCCGGGTTAAGATGGTCTTTCAAACCTTCCAAAAACCGGTCAATAACTTCCCTACCATCGCTTCCACCATCCCAAGCATCATCAAGTTCATCACCAACCCTTTCAGATTCATTAGTAGGTAAATATGGTGTATTGAATAGTATAAGGTCGAATGTATCATCTTTAACTGGTTCAAATAGATCTCCTTTTCTTAACTCTACATTGTAGGATTTATTGGTGATTAAATTTTTAACAGCACAATCTATGGCATGGGGATTAATATCAGTTGCTGTTACCGTACTGCATTTTTTGGAGGTTATTATTGCTAGAAGGCCGGTTCCAGTTCCTATCTCCAGTACTCGGTCTCTTCTCTCAATTTGAAGATTTTCTGCAAATAGAAAAGTATCTTCAGCCGGTTCGTATACTTTAGGGTGGGTTTCATAGTGGATTCCCTTATATTCTAACATTTTAGTGCCTCAGACAATGTTTATATTATAAATATTGATAATGTGATACTAATTCTTTTATTGTTTCTAAACCTTTCCTGATTTTTTACAATTCTAAACCTTCCATAGCTGCAGGAAGGCATTCCAGAACACTTGAAAGTCCCGAAAGATGTAAGTTAATCATCACAGCTCCTAAAATTTCATCCCTGTTAGCTCCCTGGTTTTTAGCCATTTGGGCATGCAACTTCACACCCAGCGGGTTTCGGTTAGCAGTGTGAATAGCTATAACAGTCAGTTGTTTAGTTTTAGGATCCATTCCCTTAAGGGAACTTTGTGCCTCAACTAAGTCGTTGAAACGTCCTGCTAGATCTGGAAATTCTTCTTGAAATAATTGGTAGGGATTTCTATCAGTTTCAGGCATTTTATTCATCATATCTTCTCCATCACATCTTCAAGTTCTCTGGAAATCATTAATATTTCTTTTGGGGTTAGTTTAAAAACTCTTTCCTCAATTAATCTACCATCCACATGTGAGATTATGTTTCGTATGGTGTTACGGTCAAAATCCAGATCACATATTTCATGAAATGACTGGAGTAATGCTTTTCCTGATTTCTTTTTTTTATGTTGGAATAATGCTCGGCAAGTTTTGACAAAAAATTTATCAACATCAGGATTCTTATTGGGAGTTAATTTAATAACTGCAGAAGAAATCTTTGGTTGGGGAAGAAATGCTTTCCCGGGAACTTTGAAAAGAAGCTCGGTCTGGCTACAAAGGTTCATCATAACTGAAAGGCGGGAATAATCGGGTTCACCAGGTTTTGCAACCATCCTCTGGGCAAATTCAAGTTGATACATCAAAATAGCAAAATCAAAGTCATAATGGAGGAGTTTGAAGGTTATGGGGGAGGATATTTGATAGGGTAGATTTGAAACCACTTTGGAAAAATATGGAAAGTCTAGTTTGGTGGCATCACCTATCAGTATCTCAACATTGGAAATATCCTTTTCAATAAGTCTTTCCCTAAGAATAGGAATAATCCGTTTATCCTGTTCAATGGCAATTACTTTAGATACTTTACTTGCTAAAGGAACTGTTAAGGTGCCTATTCCTGCCCCTATCTCTAGTACAATATCGGAATCATCGAGCTGGGCATTTTCAATTATCTTTGATAAAAAATGATTGTTAATAAGGTAATTCTGGCCTTTCCTTCGGTCTAAGTGTATATGATATTTTTTTAATAGATTAAAGGTTTCTTTGGCCAACATTTCCCTTATTAATTAAATTTTCTTTTAAGGGGTCTGGTAAAAAGGATATATTTCTTTTTACCTTTCCTATCTTCGGCAGCCTCAAGTTCCAATTGAATTCTCTTGGCAATCAGTTTCACAGGATCAGAAAGCATGGGAACTCGTTTTTTCACATCGTCGAAGTCCTTGAAAGGAGCTTCTTTTCGTGCTTGTATTATATCCCACATGTGCTTTTTGCCAATTCCAGGCAAAAGTTCAATCTGGTGCAGTCGGGTGGAAATAGGGCCTGCTTCATTGAAGAATTGGATAAATTTTTCCTCTTTTCTTTTTATAATTTCTTCAATAACATAATTAACCTCGATTTGGGCTGTTGAGGTTAGTTTGTTAAAGGGCAATCTACGATTTACCCTAGCGATTTTATCCCTTTGTCCTGCACCTATGTAAACCTTTTCATGAATGTCTAGGTTTATATTTTCCTTGGGAGTTAACTCCAGTAGGGTGAATTCTTCTGTACCGATGGCCTGAGCCACAGGTTTACGTTTGTAAGAGTTAGATCCCTCTTTGACATAACCTAGCGGTAGAAAGTCCAGAATTATCGCGTAATCCTCCATTTTATCACCCTGACAACAAATATATTAATTATAAAAGCACTTAGTTATTAAATAAGTCTAGATGCCATCTGATTGATATAATAATCATTCAGATTGTTATTTATTATGAATTTAATCTTCTCGGTATTTATTAACAATTTTTAATATGTTTTCTAGTTCTTCTTTCTTGTGTGATCCTCTTTCTTTAGCAAAAATTAGTCTCATGTCGTCCATATCTTCAGGCATAAGATCTGCTATCTTAATGGCTTGATTCTTTTTGATAATCTCTTCTAACTCACTTACCAGTTTAGCTGCGTTTTCCACTGATATTTTGGAGAATTTAGTGACATGATCCAATGCCAGATTCTGTTCATAACTTAGTTCATGGATTTTCTCCCGTTCCTCCAGTAATGGCTTCACATTGACCAGAGGGATTGGATCTGTATCCAGGGTTTTCTTCCCAATCATCCCATCACTCTTGTATTTTAAGGTGTTCAGGTCTAATAATTAGCTTCTTAGCCTTATTCCCATCATTTATTGCAACTATGTAGGCACGACCCCTTCTTTCTGCCACTTTCCCGGTTTTACCATGGAAACGTGGGTGGGGTTGTCCTTTGTGAACACTGGGATCTATTATAATGTGAACCAGATCATTTTCCTGGAAGGTCTGTATTTTTTTGGTTATGGGATTGGTCCTCCCTGTTCTTAAACTCTTTTTAAGTTTGTACCTTGTCTTACTTCTAAAACCTCTTGATCTTTGAGTCATTTTCAATCCTCCAATTCAACCAGAAATGGTTTAAATATTATTTTATTCATTGATATCCAATTGATACTATTTTAATCTCTGAATACTCATCAAATCCGTATTATAAGTATTTTATATAAATCCTGTCTTGCAATACATGTCATTACGTATTCAATGTATTGTTCTCAGAGATTATAAGCTTTTAATTCATAATATAGCTTTATTAGGGGCTAAACTTACAATTTAAGGTAAAATTCGCGTGAATCTTTAGCGGTCATTCCTCGGTGAAATCGATTAAATTAATGATATTAATTTAGAGTTTATAAAACTATCTTTCTATAAACTCTACCCATTTAAATATTAACCTCCAGCACATCTAGATCAACACAAATGGCTTGACTTCCTAAGAGGGATGTAACACTGGGTTTTGTTCTGTCTTCATCCCCAGATATAAGTTCTTTGATATATAATCCGCCTTCGCATTTTATGATCAAATCAAAATGATTTGAATCAATTATTTTGGTTTCGACTTCTTTTACTTCCCTAACCCGTATTTTATCAGCTCTACGATGAGATACTCGGATGGGTGTTCTTTGATTGATAATTTTAAGAGTATTAAGGATTTTTAAATCATCATTGGAAATTGTATTTTCCACTTCTACCACTGCATGGTATGTTTTGAATGTTTCTGTAGATGATTTTTTTACACCGCTTCGGCGTTCTTTCCCCACCATTTGCAGATTAAGAACTTCAACTTTGCCCTGACTGTGGTTATTTATTTTTTCAGTTAATTCTTTCAAATTTAAACTACGAATTTTAGGCTCTTTAATCTCCAAAACGAAGGGTCTTCCTCTGCCCAGCATCCTAACATCTATATCTTCCCTACCTGCACCGTGAAATCGTGATTCCTGTCCTCCGCTTTCTTGGAGAACTCTTTCAGCTATTAACTCTTCAACTGATTCTGGATACATCTTACCTGTGAAATCACAAAAATCACACCCCTTGCCTCTGCATTTCCTGCAGGGCCATCTGGTCTGAGGTATTCCCCTTATAAGTTTACGGTACCGGCCTTCGAGGAACAGTGGGTTTATTTGAAGCTTCACTTTATCAGTGATATAGTCCATCATCACGACCATGTTGGGATTATCAAATTCCACTTCTTTATTCAGATGAATGGCTAATGCTTTACCAAACTCTCTGTTAATCTCTTTTTTTATACTTTCACTTTTAAAACCGGTTTTGTTCCATATAATTTTTTCTTTATCCAGTATTTCTTCAGGTAAACGGCAACCAACCAGGAAATTTGAGAATTCAATTTTTGAATTATTTATTTCATCTATTATTTTTTCTAATTTATTTTTAAGAGTTTCAAAGATGTCTCCACAGATGTAACATTCGTTACTCTTTTCAGGTAAGTCTTCTTCCGTGCTTAATGCAATTTTAAGTTTATGGCCTCTCTCACGATTATCTTTCCCAGAGATTTTTGGGTAGAAATTTCGACCTAAACACCGATCACAGATATTTCCTTCGGTAATCTTTATTATTTCAATGGCTTGATCCTTAATATTTTCCATATATAGTTTCCTGATATTTTATTTAACTAAATAATAGTATTGCCCTAATGATAGGTTAATGGAGGCTTTTTTGTTAATTTTCCAATTTGTTGATGTAATAATATCATTATTTAACAATATTTAATAAGAAAATAGCTCTAAATTAAGCCAGATCTGAATAATGGTTAAAAGATGTCATCGCATCATTTGGCGCATCATCTGCCCCAGGGGACCACCCATCTTACGTTTTCCGAAACCCTTTATGGCTTTTTTAGTAACTTGATAATATTTAAGAAGTTCTTTAACATCCTCGTTACGCATCCCGGAGCCTCTAGATATTCTTTTAACCCGGGATTGTTTGATGATCTCAGGATGACTAAGTTCCTCTTCAGTCATAGAATCCATGAGGATCTTGTATTTAGTAAGTTTCTCTTCAGTTATCTGCGAGGCGTTTTTGGGTAATTTCCCACCCATACCCGGTAACATATTCATCACCTGCTGCATGGGGCCCATTTTATTCATCATTTCAAACTGGCTGTACATATCTTTCAAGGTGAACTTACCGCTAAGCATGGCATCCATGGCTTCGGCATCAACATCTTCATCTACAATTTCCTCGGCACGTTCAATAAGAGTTTTAATATCGCCCATGCCCAATAATCTAGATATAAACCTTTCAGGATCAAAAACTTCCAGATCATCAATGCGTTCACCGGTACCAATAAATTTTATTGGGGCTCCAATCTCTGCAACTGCAGAAAGGGCCCCACCTCCTTTAGCTGATCCGTCGAGCTTAGTTATCACGATAGATCCAATTTCGGTGGTTTTACTGAAAGCCAGTGCCTGTTCTCTGGCTTGTTGACCTATAGTCCCATCAATAATCAGCATGACTTCGTCGGGCTCTACAACTGCCGATATTTGTTCCATTTCATCAAGAAGGTCTTTTTCCTCTTTATGACGTCCAGCAGTGTCTACAATGATTATGTCTTGTTTTTTAAATTCTTCTAAACCTTTTTGAGCTAGATCCAGGGCGTTGTCGTTATCAGGATCTCCATAGAGGGATATATTCAGGTTTTCTGTGAGTTGGCGAAGTTGTTCAAATGCGGCGGGTCTCCATGTGTCGGTACATATTATTGCAGGGTTGAAACCTTTTTTTTGCAAGTATTTACCCATTTTGCCGATTGTAGTGGTTTTACCGCTTCCTTGCAGCCCCATAAAGAGGATTTTGTATGGTTTCTTTTCTACTTGGACTTCAGCAGCTTTATCTCCCAGGAGGTGTACTAATTCTTCGTAAACAATTTTTATCACATGTTCCTTAGCTGTAACTCCTTTAGGGGGTTCTTCGTTTAAGGCTCTATCTTCAATGGTTTTGGATAGATTTAAAACAAGTTTAATATTAACATCAGACTGAATTAAAGCCCTTTGGATGTCTTTAATGACCTCTTTAACCACTTCTTCATCTATAATGGTCATTCCAGCAAGTTTCTTCATGGTTTTTGTCAGATTCTTGCCTAAGTTGCCTAACATAATATTTCACCAAGTCATCGCTGTTTTTTTGTTATTACAATTTATTTATTTAATTATTTATTTATATAGGGATTAGAAACATTCCAATCTCTTAAAACTTATCATTTTATTGGGCTGCACCGTTTGGAGCACAAACCTTATTTTTAGCAAAAATGCTATTTTAATAAAAACTCTTATTTTATAAAAATATAATTTTAATTACTTCTTTTCATACGATATATACTATTTAAGATATAAGTGTCGTGTTAAATGTAAACCTGATCAAGATCTGATGGAATTTTCTGGACGAAAAATGAGTAAATAAATGGGAAGTTCTTTTAAAAATATATGAAATGTGATTACCGATTTTTTATTATGATATGAAGACATTTGAATGAGAATCTGTATAAAATTATGCTAGGAAAGGATAAACATAGAACATGCAAACAAGGACATGAATGTATATTAATAATGGTGATGACATGCTTGACAAGCTGGTAGAGAGTTTGATAGAATCTCCTATTGTAAAAAAAGGTGATTATAATTATTTTGTAAACCCCATAACTGATGGGGTTCCTCTGGTTGAATCAGGATTGCTTCAAGAAGTAGCAGAAGCTGTTTCGAAGTATGCAAATCTAAATGTAGACAAAATTGTGTGTGTGGAAGCCATGGGGATCCATTTGGCTACTACAATTTCCTTAAGCACCAATATTCCATTTGTAGTAGTGAGAAAACGTTCTTATGGTTTGGAGGGGGAGGTTGCAGTCCATCAAACAACTGGCTACAGTGAAGGTGAATTGTATATTAACGGTTTAAACAAAGGTGATCGTGTTTTCCTGGTAGATGACGTGGTCAGCACAGGGGGGACCATGGCTGCTGTTATTAAAGCCCTAAAACGTATTGGGGTGGAGATCATCGATGTAATGGCCATAATAGAAAAGGGTGATGGTAGGAAATTTGTAGAGAAAGAAACAGGAATCAAGGTCCACACATTAGTCAGGGCCAATGTAATAAAGGGTAAAGTAGTTATAGAGGCCTTCACGGCAGGAAAGAATAGTTCATAGTGGGTGAGGGCTGATTATTAAATGATAGGGATTCGATGTCTAATTACCAATTCAAAATAGAAGAAATTATTGATCAAATCCGGAGCACGGAAGCTAAAATTGTTGGCTTACAGTTTCCTGAAGGCCTTAAAATCCATGCAACAGACTTGGCCAGGGAAATAGAAGAACAAACAGATTCTTTAGTAGTGATTTCTGGTGATCCATGTTATGGTGCATGTGATCTTTCTGATAAGGAAATGGAAGGACTGGCTGATCTATTGATCCATTTTGGCCATACTCCTCTCCCTATTGACCAGAAGATTCCCACTATTTTTGTAGAAGCACACTACCAGTTGGAATCCTTAAAAATCTTGGAAAAAGCATTAGAACTTCTTAAAGGAAAGAAAGATATTGGTTTGGTGACTACCACTCAGCATCTACACCTTTTGGAAGATGCTGCGCATTTACTTGAGGAAAAGGGGAAAAAAGTTATAATGAAGGCAGGAACAGGAACTCTGAAAGGGCAAGTTTTGGGATGCAACTTTTCAGCTGTTCAAGATTTACCAGTCGATGCCTTCCTTTACTTGGGCAGTGGTAATTTCCATCCATTAGGAATAAAACTCTCCACTAAAAAAACCGTGATTATTGCTGATCCCTATCTTAACCAAGTAAGAGATATAGATGAATTCGCTGATAGAATTCTCAGGATACGTTTTGCAAGGATAACTCGTGCTTCTGAAGCTGAAAAATTTGGAATTTTAATCTCTTCCAAAGAGGGGCAGTCCCGTTGGGAACTGGCAAAAAATTTAAAGAATATGATCAGTGAAGGTGGTAAGGAAGCTTATCTGATCCTTCTCGACGAAATCAACCCTCCAAGTTTAATGCCTTTCATGAATTTAGATGCTTTTGTAGTGACAGCCTGTCCTCGAATAGCTGTAGATGATTCTAAAATGTATGAGAAACCCCTTTTAACTCCTCAGGAATTAGAAATTGTTCTGGGGATGAGAGATTGGGAAGATTATGAGATGGATGAGATTAAATACTAAGATAATATAATCATTAATCCACAACAAATTTAAGCAGATGACCTTCAATACAAATTTATAATTAAAATTCTATTTCATATATTATTGACATTATAAAATTCATAAAAGATTATCTTCACATAAACATGAATAAAAGCATAATATTAGAATTAAATGTTGCATTCCGAACTTTAAAATCCATCAGATAATCAATATTCAATAAATAATAACAGTTCAATAATAATCATTTACATTCCCAGTATTGTTCTAATGTTAACACTAATAATAATATAGTCACAAATATTAAGTCGAATTTATGATGAAAGATTCAAGTATTTTATCCACATTAACTGTTTTCAATAAATGATATTAATCCTTTAAATGGTTTTTTAGAATAAAAAAATACGAATAATATCCACACAAATAAAAACAAAGCATATGGGGCTAAAATTACTCTTAAAACGTCTATTAATATAAAAAGCAAAGATGGAATTGATTAAACTTGTTTTTTTAAATGAGGTGAATTAGATGAAAACAAAAAACGGAGATTTCGTTCTTCCTGGTGACGCATTAGGAGTCACTGAGGAGTTTCTCCCGTCAGAATGGACCTACGATGATCATGGTGATATCCGGTCCCTGGTAGCGGGAAAAGTAAACATAGATCAGAAAAACAAAAAAATATCCATAGTTCCCAAAACAAAATCCCCTGCCATACTAAACAAGGGGGACGTGATTTTAGGCCAAATAAGGGAAGTAAGAGGGCAAAGAGCTTTAGTAGATGTCGATGGAATTAAAGATAGTAAAAGAAGCCTTCCCATCACATTTCTAGGTGCTATACACATCTCCCAGGCCCGAAAGGGATATGTGGACAAACTGACTGACGATTTCCGCATTGGAGATTTAATACAGGCCAAGGTTACCAAAGTCATGGGAGTGGACAATGCTGATTTAACTACTGCTGAAAATGAATTGGGTGTCTTGAAGGCCATGTGTACCAACTGTCGACATTTCATGAAAAAAATAGGCAAGAAAGAAGTTAAATGTCCCAATTGTGGTAGAAAAGAGACAAGAAACATCTCTTCAAATTATGAGGGATAAGATGAAGATTATAACAGATAAAAAGAATGAATTAGAGATTGAAATTACTGGAGAGACACACACGCTCTGTAACACTCTTAGAAAGACCCTTATGGAAGATAAGGATGTTGAAGCAGCAGCATATGTAATTGAACATCCAATTATTGGGGAGCCAAAGCTCTACATAAAGGCAAAAAATCCTAAAAAATCCCTCAAAAAAGCAGCTGAAACTTTAAAATCAAGATGTGAAGAGTTCAAAGAACTCATAGAATCTGATGCTGATGGAAAAACTAAAGGAAAAAAGAAAGCTAAAAAGCCAGCAAAAAAGGCAGCCAAAACCACCAAGAAGACCACCAAAAAGAAAAAATGAAGTCAAAAAATTCCGAAACATTAAGCAGGAAATAAGGATCCTTGGAGTTGACGACGCTCCATTTACACCCCACACCCATGAACAAGTCATGCTTGTGGGAACGGTTTTTAGGGCAGGAAATTGGTTAGATGGCGTAATCACCACCAAGATAACTATTGACGGTAACGACGCCACTGATTCTCTAATTGAGATGGTAAACAAATCTAGACACCAGGATCAGTTGGGAGTTATGATGCTGGATGGGATTACCTTTGGCGGATTTAATGTGGTTGATATCAAGAAGGTATTCCAGGAAACAGGAGTGCCAGTTATAGTTATCATGCGCAGATATCCTGATTTATCACGCATAAAAAAAGCTTTGAAAAACTTTCATGATTGGGAAGAAAGATGGAAACACATTCTTGAAGCTGGAGAGATTTACAAGATTGATAAGATCCACAACCAAGAATCAATTTATATGCAGACCAGCGGAATCAGTAAGGAAGATGCACAGAAGATTGTGATACTTTCAACAACTAGGAGTGCAATACCCGAACCCATCCGTGCTGCCCATATCATAGCTGCTGGTGTTATCACTGGAGAATCGAAAGGAAATGCTTAATGTCTTTTTAATCCAATTATTATGAATTATAAACTTTTTGCATTAATCAATCCGCAACATAAAATTAACATACCCAACGATCCATAAAATGATTATAGAGGGGAGTGTACATATAAAAGATTCTAGATACCCTTTATTGACTGTTGACGCATTGATAACTGATGAAAATGGTAAAATAATATTAATAAAGCGGAAAAACAATCCTTTTCAGGGATCATGGGCACTGCCCGGTGGTTTTGTCGAATATGGAGAAACTGTTGAAGAAGCTGTTTTAAGAGAAGTTAAGGAAGAAACAGGAATTTTAATAGAAATTTTGGGGTTATTAGGCGTTTATTCCGATCCTGGAAGAGATCCTAGGGGGCACATGATCACAATATGCTTTTTAACTCTTAAAACGGAGGGTAAACTCAAGTCAGACACGGATGCTCAGGATGTTTCTTCATTTACAGTTAAAGAGGCACTTAAAATGGATTTAGCCTTTGACCATCATGAAATTCTTAAGGATGGGTTAAAAAGATTGGAATTGTTGATAAAAAAATAAATTAGACTAATAACAAATCAACTAGCAGGCAAATAATCAAAAAATAATAATATTGGATATTTATTGATAATTATTGTGAGTTTAAATTTTATCAGGAGGATTTAAATGGAATTTTGTCCTAAATGCGGAACAGTTCTGTTCCCTAAAGGGGACCGTTTCGAATGTTCATGCGGTTACCAAAAAAAGATAACCAAAGAATCACTAAGTGAATATGAGGTTTCTGAGAAAGTATCCCCCAAAGAGAATGTGATTGTAACTGGGGATGATGTTAAAACCCTGCCCACTACCAAAGCTTTATGCCCTAAATGTGGTAATCGGGAGGCATTTTGGTGGTTACAGCAGACAAGAAGGGCTGACGAATCTGAAACCAGGTTTTTAAGATGCACTAAGTGTGGACAAACCTGGCGAGAGTATGATTGATATTTGAAGGAGAGCTACTAAAAATGGGGGAAGAATCTAAAAAAGGGAGCCAGGAACATAAGATTTCTGAAAAAGAATTATTAAAGGCATCCCAATCAAATAAACAGACTAAAAGCGAATCTATTACTAAGAATAACTCTTTCATGGGTTCATCAACCACTAAAAAGAATAAAAAATCTTCAAAACGTTTCAGAGATTTTTTAATGGGTTCCGAAAGTTTAGATTCAGAATCAGATTTTAATAATAAGGCTTCGTATAATAAATCTTCAGATAATTCTCAGGAAAAGAAAGTAAATAATAAACAAGAAGAATATAATAACGCTCCGTCTGAGTCACATGAATTCCATTTAACTCAGGAATTCATGAAATTTAAAAGTTACCGATATCTACATTCCAATAAGGAACAAATTATTCGGATTGGTGGAGGACTAATAGGAGTTTTATTCATAATCGCAGGAGTATTGTATCTTTTTGGGGGTTCGATACGATTAGCAGATAATGTAATATACGGTGAACGAGCAGTATTATCAGCTTTTTCAATTCTTATTGGAATCCTTATAATCGCAGGTTTTTTCGGGCGCCGTTTGTTAGCAGTAACTTTCCTCAAAAAAATACACTCAGAACTAGAAGAAGTAGAAGAAGCACCTTCCACCAAAAAATCATCAAATGAAAAGAAAAAATCATTCCATGTAAAAGAAAAACAAAAGGATAATATAGAAGAGAAGGATAAAAAGTAATTTCAAGGAGGATGAACATGTTCAAGGCAGTTTTAAGCGATTCTAATATTTTGAAGACCAGTTTTGATGCCATCTCATCCATTGTTGATGAAGTGCAGATGCAAGCAGACGAAGAAGGCATTAGGCTTGATGCACTCGACCGCAGTCACATTACATTTGTGCACCTGGAGTTAAAAAAAAGTTTATTTGACGAATACCAGTGTGATGAGCCAATGAAGATCAACGTGGACACTGAAGAGTTGATGAAGGTCTTAAAAAGAGCTAAAGCAGAGGATATGGTGGAACTTACCGTTGATGAGGGTAACCTAATCTTAACATTTGAGGGTGAAGCCAAGAGAACATTCAAAATTAGATTAATAGATATAGAATATGAAGCTCCCAGCCCACCACAACTAGAATACCCAACTGAATTCGAAGTACCTTTTACTCTACTTAAAGATTCTATTCAGGATATAGGTATAGTTTCTGATAAGATAGCTCTTCAAGTAAATGAGGATAAATTCGCAGCTTCAGCAGAGGGGGAGTTTGGTGATGCTCAAATTGAGTATTTACATGGAGAAAAGATAAATGAATCGGCAAAGTCGATTTTTTCCCTTGAGAAAGTTAAAGAAATGTTAAAAGCAGACAAATTCTCGGAATCTGCAGTTTTACGGCTGGGAAATGACATGCCTCTGAACCTTGCACTGCAAATGGCCTCTGATGAAGGTGAACTAAGTTTTCTCTTAGCTCCTAGAATTGAAAGTGAAGAATAAAGTGAGGAATAGGGTTGGATGATTTTTTCCAGAATTTGAGGGAGATTCAAAAGAAGGAAAGGAGTTTAAGTAGTTTATCTGCTGTGGGTGATGATTTCTACCAAGACATCTCTAATTATTTCAATAAACTCATGGAAAGGATAGATAATAATCCATTTTCATTTGAATCATACCTCCTCCGAGATGCCCAAAGAATTGTAGCTGAAATATGCGAGAGAAGAGAGCATAAAATAGCTAACAGCGTTGTTATGAATGTACAACGCTCATATAAGATTTTTAAGGATTCCTTGGGAGATGGAAAACCCCAAATTCCATTAAATTCAACACCTGAAGAACAAAAATTGTACAGGGAGCTCTATAAGTCCCTAGCGACTTATAGGCAGGACATGCGATCTCCTTTAATATCATATTCCGATAAAAAAGACCAAAGGTTAACCTCAGTACTACCTTCTTCAAAAATGGATTCTAAAACCATTAAGAAGGATGTTGAGAAATTCACCGATGATAATATAAATGATGATGCAGCTGCTTCAGCTGATGTTAGGATCCCTATCAATCAAAAAGCAGAAGTAGCTCCAGATGTGAATGAAATTCCTCCTGAAATTCAGGATGAAATTTACAAGGAGTTTGGAAAGGAGCCTTCCCGTCAAGATTCCAAGAAATCATCAATATCTATAAGAGAAACGGAATTCAAAGATGATAAAAACGCTTCAAGTAATTCTGATAGTATTAAGGAAAAATCTGAGATCAATAAGGTTGAATCGTCTGATAATAATCTCATTACTGTATCAAAAAATGATTCAGGGGTTACCAAGACATCAACAGAAGTTTTAATGATCCTTGATGAGTTGCCTCCCATCATGGGTGTTGATCGAAAGGTTTATGGTCCTTTATCGCCTGGTGATATTATTAGCATGCCTGTGCCCAATGCCCGCATACTTATTAAAAATCATAAGGGAAAGTCCATCCAAAGGTATAAATAAATAGTGAAATATAAATAGCGAGATATAGATTAAGGCTTTTTATAATAGTCCGAGGACCATTAATCAATTTTACAGGTCAGATGACTTATTTTCACAGCCAAAGAGGTGATTATATGAAGATTCCTAAAGAAAGGAAAACTTATTGTCCAAATTGTAAGAAACACACAATTCACACAGTTTTAGAATCAAAAAGAAGAAAGGCCAGCGAACTTAAGTGGGGTCAACGCCAGTTTCGAAGGGTGACTAGTGGTTACCGTGGATATCCCCGTCCTTTACCCTCAGGAAACAAACCAACTAAAAAACTGGATTTAAGATACAAATGCAAAGAATGCAACAAATCCCACATTAAACGCTCCACATTTAGGGCTGGAAAAGTAGAATTCATCCAGCAGTAGGTGTATAAAATGTCAAAAAGTAAAAGTAACTTTTTAAGAGTAAAATGTGGAGATTGCGGCAACCAGCAAGTGGTCTTTGATCATGCTGCCTCTAAAGTGGAATGCATAATCTGTGGTAAATCCTTGGTGAAATCTAAGGGTGGAAAATCCGAAATTGTTGCCCAAATAGTAGAAGTGTTGGATTAAGGTGTTTTAATGGTAAGAATGAAGCATAAGTGGCCGCAAGAAGGCGATTTAGTAGTGGCCACAGTGCACAAGGTCCTCAACTACGGTGCATTTGCCAAACTGGAAGAATATCCTGGAGAAGAAGCTTTCATACACATTTCTGAAGTGTCTGCAGGATGGGTAAAAAACATCCGAGACTACGTAAGGGAAAATCAGAAGATCGTGGCTCGTGTACTGCGAGTTAACCCTAAAAAGGGTCATGTTGATGTCTCCATGAAAAGGATCCGGGAGGATCAGAGGACTCGTAAAATACAACAATGGAAAATTGAACAAAAGGCAGAAAAACTGCTTGAATTCGCTGCTAAAAGCTTAAATAAGGATCTAAACACAGCTTACGAAGAAGTAGGCTATGGGATG
This sequence comes from Methanobacterium sp., assembly GCA_020855015.1. GTDB lineage: Archaea > Methanobacteriota > Methanobacteria > Methanobacteriales > Methanobacteriaceae > Methanobacterium. The sequence continues at coordinate 25,040 of JAHKLP010000022.1, read as the reverse complement.
ATGGATGAGTTTGGAGATCTTTACGGGGCCTTCGAAATATCTGCTGAAGAAGGTAAAGACTCCCTTATAGAAAGAGGCATGGATGAAGAATGGGCTGCAGCCATAACTGAAGTAGCTAAGAAAAACATATCTCCTCCAGAAGTACAAATCACTGGATATGTTGATATAACTTCTTACGCTGTTGATGGTGTACAAATCATTCGCAATGCTTTAAATTCAATTAATAAAGATAATGTGTCAGTTCAATGTGTCGGTGCGCCACGATACAGGTTACTTGTTAAATCAGCTGATTATATCACTGCAGAAACTATTCTCAAGGATGCCGCGGACAAAGCTATTGAAATTGTTTTGGAAGCTGGTGGCGAGGGTGAGTTTCACAGGGAATTAGAATGAAATTGAAAATGAGAAGATGTCGCTCCTGTAAGGAATATACACTAAAGGATCACTGTCCCTACTGTGGTGGCGAGTTGGAAGTGGTATATCCTCCACGCTATTCTCCAGAGGATAAATATGGTAAATACCGGAGAACTCTCAAGAAACAGATCAAAGGCATTTAAACCATGTTTACTTTAAAAAAATCATAATTAACCCTTATACGCACTGAATTAATTTCTAATTCCATCAATCCGTTATATATAATTAGTTTAGGGAATTAAGCTACTATTGAGAGCATACTTTGCCTAGGAGTGTTTAAATGAAAGAAACATTCATAAAAATGATTAAAGAAGTGGATCTTGATGATCCCATATTTATTGAAGCCTTACCAGGTATAGGTCACGTGGGTAAACTGGTTGCAGAACACCTTATCCACGAATTAGGAGCAGAGAAATTCGCTGAACTATATTCACCAGCATTCCCTCCACAAGTCTTTGTTGATGAAGATGGTATTGTGGAGCCAATGAAAAACGAGTTTTACTATCTTAAAAACCAGGGAGAAGATGAAAGAGACTTCATTTTCCTGGGAGGAAACACTCAAGGCCTCAGTCCAGAGGGACAATATGAGATATGTGGATATATACTTGATTTTGTGGAAAAATATGGTGTTAAAGAAATTTACACTCTCGGTGGTTTGGGAACAGGCCAACCAGTGGATAAACCAAAGGTCTACGGAGCAGCCACCAATAAAGAATTGGCAGAAATTCTCAAAGAATATGAAATAACCCTGAGATCGGCTGATGGGGGCATAATTGGGGCATCAGGCCTTATTCTTGGTTTGGGAATTTCCAGAGGCATGAATGGGGTTTGTCTCATGGGTGAAACCCCAGGTTACTTCATCGACGCCGATGCATCAAAGGCAGTGCTTACAGCGCTATTGAAAATGATAAAAGTGGATGTCGATGTGGCAAAACTTGAAGAACGTGCCGAAGAAACCCGAAAAATGATTAGCAAGGCTCAGCAGATGGAAAGAGAGATGGCTGAGCGGATGAACATAGTCCCTGGTGAAGAAGACCTGAGATACATAGGCTGATTCACATTAAAATCTTTTTAATACACCGATTAGAATCTTTCTTTTTTTTTATTAATTTTCAACATATTTAATATAAAAGAAAAGGGGTGAAAAATTGATTATCAGGGCTGATCTGCATATTCATGGCCGTTACTCAATGGCCACTTCGAAAAATATGACTCCCGAGTTATTATCTTCACAGGGAAGCCTCAAGGGACTGCATCTAGTTGCTACGGGGGATGCGTTTCATCAAGGATGGCTTAATATGATTGAAGAGGCCACAGAAGAGGTCAACCAAGGAGTTTTCAGGATCAGGGAAAATGAAAAAGTCCATAATGAATTTCTTCAGGAAGAAATCCAGGAAGGGCTTCCAAAAAATCCAGAAACCAATCTTATTCTCACAGCTGAAGTTGAGGACTCTAAAAGAGTTCACCATCTTATTATTCTTCCTTCCTTTGAAGCAGCCTATAGTATACGCAAAAAACTTAAGGGAAACCTTGATTCAGATGGAAGGCCAAGGGTCCGTATGAATGGTGCCGAAATACAGGAATTAGTACGGAATAACGGCTGTATAATGGGTCCTTCTCATGCATTCACACCCTGGACTAGCATATACAAAGAATATGATAGTCTAATGGACTGTTATTGTGAAACTCCTGATTTTGTGGAGCTTGGGCTCTCGGCAGATACGGATATGGCAGATCGTATTGAAGAATTACAGGAGATACCATTCCTTACCAACTCTGACGCACACTCCCCCTGGCCCCATCGTTTGGGACGTGAGTTTAATGAAATTGACGTTAAAAATATAAGCTTCCCTGCACTGGCCCGTGCAATCTGTGACAAGAAGATCACAGCAAATTATGGGTTCGACCCACGCCTGGGTAAATATCATCACACTGCCTGTACCAAATGCTACCAGCAGTTCCATCCAGAGGATGCCATACGAATGAATATGAAATGTCCCTGTGGAGGAACCATTAAAAAAGGAGTTGACTATCGGGTGGAGGAGCTTGCCACCTGGAATGAACCCCAACACCCCACCCACAGACCACCATATATCCATATAATGCCTTTGGCTGAAATCATAAGTCTCACCTACAGTAAAGGAGTTACCACCAAATTCGTGCAGAGAAAATGGCAAGAATTAATTTTGCACTTTGGTGATGAAATTTCCGTCTTGATTGATGCTCCAATGAAAGATTTGGCCGAAATTGACCCTGAAATTGCCCGAAGGATAAGTGCATTTCGGGATAAAACCCTGCAGATTAGGGTAGGTGGTGGGGGAAAATATGGGGAAATGGTATTTAACGAGGATGAAGAAGTTGTTAATGAAGTTTATAAAAATGAAAATTCCACATTAGATGCATTTATGAAATAATATCATATTTCTGGAAATACAATTGCCACGAGAAAAGTTTTTATATATCGTATTAAGTTAACCATTATGAAAGAAGCAAGATTTTAGGATTTACTTCAGAATAAGAATAATGAGGTGTTTATGTATGAGTATAATGATGGAATATTCTTGGTGGATTTTAGCAGTTATAATTTGTGGGTTTGTCCTGGTAAGTTTAATAATGCAGGTTTTAAACAGAAATCCTGTTGAATAATTTTTTTAAAACTGTTGATTGTATTATTAGAACTAATTATATTATTCATCTTTTTTTCCTGGGTGACAACTTTTTAATAGACTGCAATCAAATTTATTTTTATGGATTTTGAAATTGAAGAAATGAAATCCAGTGATTGGGATCAAGTCTCGTTAATCTACCAAGAAGGTATTAAGACAGGCGATGCAACTTTCGAAAAATCAATACCTTCCTGGGATTTGTGGGTTTCAAATCATATATCTGGGTGTAATCTCGTCGCAAGAAGTGAAAACAGAATTTTAGGATGGGCTGCATTATCCCGAACATCCCACAGAAAAGTCTATTCTGGAGTTGCCGAAGCCAGTGTTTATGTAATGGAAAAATACCAGGGAAAAGGCATCGGAACATCTCTTTTAAGAAAATTAATAGAATTATCTGAAAATAAGGAAATCTGGACATTACAAGCAGGAATTTTCCCAGAGAACAAAATCAGCATAGATTTACATAAAAAATGCGGGTTTCGAGTTGTTGGAACTCGGGAAAAAATAGGAAAAATGCATTTTATTTGGCGTGATGTTGTCCTTATGGAAAGGCGTAGCAAAATAGTGGGCATTGATAATAGTAACGGACCCGCCGGGATTTGAACCCGGGACCCTCAGATTAGGAGTCTGATGCCCTATCCTGGCTAGGCTACGGGCCCATTATGATTTATTTTCAATTATTATTTATTATTATATCTTAAACTTTACTATTTCGAATAAAAAAGGGTACAAGTAACGGACCCGCCGGGATTTGAACCCGGGACCTTCGGATTAGAAGTCCGACGCCCTATCCAGCTAGGCTACGGGCCCGTATGAATTTAAATATATGCGGGGGATTCCCCTTCACTCTTAACGGCATTAGCAAGCTCTTTAAGCCGCGACTCAATCTCTTCTGCCTCTTTTAAGAGTGGTTCTGGATTTACTTCTATGTCCAGCATCCTATTTAAAACATCCACTACACTGGCAGCAGCACGGGGATCAGGGTACTGATTTAGAACCTCGGCAAATAAACATGATCCTGTAATGTCACGGCTTATGCTTCTGGTTAAAAGAGTCCCTGAAAGTCCGTTAATATTTCCAAAGGGGAGTATGGGTAGTTCAAGATCCCCTAACCTTTTAAGACCTTCTGGTGAGTTAGCTGCACCCGCAACTCCGTTAGTTTTTTGACGGACAGCAATACTATTTAACGTTATGATTTCTTTACTGTTATTTCGCTCCATCCAGTCCACAATGGCGTTGGTCATGTCGTAAGTTACGTTTGGTGGAACAACAAAGTCTGATAGGAATAGAACCAATTCATCAACGGAATAAATCCTAAATGGGTGAATTGCAACTCCTCTGTAAAGAACAGCGAGTGGTGGGAAGTATTTGGATTCGATGTGTCCAATTTCCTTCATTTTAAGTTCTTCTACTAGGAGCCATCCCACTATGTTACCAATGAGTCCCAGTTCTGGAGATCCTTCTATTACTGATGCGTTTTCTATATCTTCTGATATTATTTTACAACATTCTACTTCTGTTTCCACCATTTTGACCATTAGGGTGCACCCCCAGCCCCTCCTAAATTCTTACCTGTCTGGGAATCAATGTATATTTCACCAACCGGATTACCATTCATAATAATTGGCACAACATAAATCTTTTTGCCATTGGAATTAATCAGATTTGGAGTTCCTGCAGTTGCCCCTTCTTGTATAATTGATTTTTGAGCAATCGCTTTAGCTTCTGAAGATGATATTTTCACATTATCACTTCCTGATCCACTTGACTGTTGACTAATAGATGTTGATGGACTGGATGCTGAACTTTGGTGACTTCCAGAATCAGTTCCATCAGAACCTGATGTTTGGTCTGAATCGGGATTATTTGATGCTACTGGTTGCCATAGTCCGGGAGTGTTTGATATCTGGTAACCTGCAGCAGCGACTCCTATTAAAAGAACTATAACCACCGATACCAGAATTTTGGAGTCTATCATCCGATCACCTCTTCACAGATTTATTCTTTAATAATATTATCCCTATTTCTAGTTATATGTCCTAGAGGTTATATTTATCTAATTTATATAGGTTAATAATTTATTTAGAGTTTTCGAGATTTCAATTTTAGATTATTAGTATCTAATTAATACAATATGTTTGAATTCCAATTTATAAAGTTCATTCCAATAGAAAGAATCATTATGTATTTTTTTTAATTATTAGTTGGAATTCATTAATTAGTTTATACTGCTATTTAAATTTTTCATTTTAGTTTTTAAAGAAAAGCTTATAATATTATTTAAAAGTTAGAAATAATGATGTTCTTATAAAAACTAAGAGGTGATACATTTGAGCGAACGAGTAGTTATCTCGCCTACCTCACGACAGGAAGGACACGCAGAGTTGGTCATGGAAGTCGATGATGAAGGAATAGTAACCAAGGGACGATACTTCAGTATTACTCCCGTTAGAGGTTTAGAAAAGATGTTAACAGGTAAAGCCCCAGAATCCGCGCCAGTATATGCGCAAAGGATCTGTGGTGTATGCCCTATACCACACACTCTGGCTTCAGCAGAAGCTATGGATGATTCATTAGGTATAGAAATACCCAAAGCAGCAAGACAATTAAGGGAATTAACATTAGCAGCCCACCACATCAACAGCCATGCAATACACCAATTTCTCATTGCTCCTGATGTTGTGCCAGACGACCTGATGGTGACAGCAATAAATTCCGTATCTGAAATCAGAAAAACCGTCCAGATGGTAGTGGACATAGTTGCGGGAGAAGGAATTCACCCATCTGATATCAGAATTGGTGGAATGGCAAGTAACATAAGTGAAGTAGCAAGAAAAAGATTATACGCAAGATGCAAACAACTAAAACCAAAATTAGACGCACACGTTGAATTAATCATTGGTTTAGTCGCAGACAAAGGATTCCCAGAAGGTTTAGGTGTAACAAACGCACCAACACTTGCTACTGATATATTATATGGTAACAGGGAAAACTTCGATCTAGACAGATTCACAGAAATAATGCCAGAAAGCTGGTTCGACGACCCAGAAATAGCCAAAAGAGCCTGTTCAACCGTCCCATTATATGATGGAAGAAATGTGGAAGTAGGTCCAAGGGCTAGGTTAGCCACATATGGTGATTTCAAAGAAAGAGGTGTTGTAGCTCAGCACGTAGCCAGAGCATTAGAGATGAAAACAGCACTATCCAAAATTATAGATACACTAGCTGAACTAGACACATCTGCTCCTGTAATGGCTGATTTTGACATAAGGGGTACTAACAAGCTGGGAGTAGGTGCTATTGAAGGACCACGTGGAATGGACGTACACATGGCACAAGTTGCCAATGGTAAAACACAGTTCTACAGCTGTCTGGTACCAACCACTTGGAACATACCAACCATGGGTATAGCAACCGAAGGATTCCACCATGAATTCGGACCTCACGTTATCCGAGCCTACGATCCATGTCTGTCCTGTGCGACTCACATGATCGTAATTGACGACGAAGACAGGAGCATTCTCAAAGACGAGATGGTCAGGATTTAAGGGAAAAGCATGCCATACAGTGCAGAGATAATCGTGGTCGGATGCGGAAACATCCTTTTTGCAGATGACGGATTCGGACCAGAAGTGATAAAGGCACTTGGAGAATACTCTAAGGAAAAACCCCTACCAGAGAATGTCATGATAATAGATGCAGGTACTGGTGGTCCCCACTTTGTATTCAGCCTTCCTCATGAAGAGTGGAAGAAGATGATAGTGGTGGATGTTGTACAATTCAACGCAGAACCAGGCACTCTTCGCAAATTCAGCGTGGACGAAATACCAAAAGGTTCATATGAAAACGTGCATTCATGGCCTGTAAATGAGCCATTACATGACTTGGCAAAAACTTGCGAAGTTATGGTAATCGGATGCCAACCAGAACATATCTCTGCCCCCGATGTTGAAATGGGGTTAACCAAAAGTGTGGAATATGCCATTCCCGAGGCCATTAAAATGATATTAAAAGAAATAGGGGTTAGTTGATGTCAATATTAGCCCGCATTAAATCGTTTTTAGGAATGGAGGCAAAACCTGACGAAAAAGCTTCTAAAGAGGAGGTTGAAAAAGTGGCTGAAGAAAAAGCTAAACCAAAAATAGGATACATTCACTTGAGTGGATGTACCGGAGACGGAATGTCGTTAACTGAAAACTACGACATCTTAGCACCTTTACTAACTGAAATGGTGGATATAGTTTACGGACAAACCCTGGTAGATCTATGGGAAATGCCAGAAATGGACATAGCACTGGTGGAAGGATCATGTTGTTTACAAGATGAACACAGTGTGAAAGAACTAATGGAAGTACGGGAAAAAGCTGGCTTAGTAGTGGCCTTTGGGTCCTGCGCAGCAACCGGTTGTTTCACCCGTTACTCCAGAGGAGGACAGCAAGCACAACCAAACCATGAATCGTTTGTACCAATAGCTGACCTAGTTAAAGTAGATCTATCTATACCTGGCTGCCCACCATCACCCGAAATAATTGCTAAAACAGTAGTAGCTGTTATAAACGGTGACATGGACTACTTAGCACCTATGATGGACCTGGCAGGATACACTGAAGCATGTGGATGTGACCTGCAGACCAAAGTGGTCAACCAGGCCCTATGTATAGGATGTGGAACTTGTGCCATGGCTTGCCAGACCAGAGCTCTAAGCATGACCAATGGAAGACCTGAACTAAACGAAGACCGCTGCATTAAATGTGGAATCTGCTATGTGCAGTGCCCACGAAGCTGGTGGCCTGCTGACAGGATCAAACAGGACTTAGGGTTATAGGAGGTGAAAAAATGGTATTAGGAACCTACAAAGAAGTAGTTGCAGCAAGATCAACTGACAAACAGATCCAAAAAATAGCCCAAGACGGAGGGATAGTATCTGGATTATTCTGCTATGCCCTGGATGAAGGATTAATCGACGGTGCAGTAGTAGCAGGACCAACCGATGTCATGTGGAAACCAGAACCAATGGTAGCCATGTCCTCAGATGAGATACTGGCTGCTGCTGGAACCAAATACACCTTCTCCCCTAACGTCTGGATGCTAAAACAAGCAGTTCGACAGTACGGTCTGGAGAAAGTTGGAACCGTAGCAATACCCTGCCAGAGTATGGGAATCCGAAAAATGCAGTCTTATCCATTTGGTGTAAGGTTCCTTGCAGATAAAATAGCCTTAACCTTAGGTATTTTCTGCATGGAAAACTTCCCATATGAGTCATTAAGGACTTTCATCTCAGAAAAAGCAGGTGTTGACTTCGACTTGGTGGAAAAAATGGACATAGGAAAAGGCAAATTCTGGATAGAAACTGCCGATCAAACACTAACCATCCCACTAAAAGAAACCCACGGTTACGAACAGAACGGATGCAAAGTCTGCTTGGACTATGTATGTGAATTGGCTGATGTGTCAACTGGTTCAGTTGGAACACCTGACGGCTGGTCCACAGTATTTGTCAGAACCGATGCTGGTGAAACAGTATTCAAACAGGCTGTTGAAGCTGGACTCATTGAAACCAAATCAATGGATGATGTGAAACCAGGTTTAGGTCTACTTGAAAAACTGGCAACTGACAAGAAAACCAAAGCCATGAAAGTCATTGACGAAAGGAAGGCAATGGGCCTACCTGTGCCATACAAAGGCAGCAGCGAAAAAGAAGACCCACTAGCAAATATCTAAGGGATTTAACATCCCTAAATTTTCTCTTTTTTTAAATAAATAATTATACTATGGTTTAGTTTTTTTAGAAATTTAGCTATTTAAGGGCATGCATTATAAAATGTGTGTGATTCTCATCAATTCGGCATTACAAAAATTATATAATATTAATTCTAACGATTTTAATAAAATCTGGTCATAATAACTTAATTATAATGTGATAAGATAGATTATTAAGGATTAATAAAGGGAAGGCATTAATTTATTAAATGACATAGAATGGTTTAGTGAATGGGGAGTGAAACAAATGGACACATTTTTGATAGCAGGTGCAATGCTATTAGCATATGCGGGCATGATAATACTTTACTACCGCTTGAGATCACAAGAAAGGCAAAAAAAGATATCTAAATTGATGATGGACGGTGTTATGAGTCTCAGGCGTGGGGTTTATGATAAAGCTGCAACTTACTTCAAAATAGCCTATGAATACTCTGAGGAAATAAATGATCATCAACACATGGCTGATGCCCTTTACAACATGGGATTAGTGTGCAAAGAACAAGGAGACAATGATAATGCTGTTTACTTCTTTCATGAGGCTTCAAAGTTATATGAGGGAGTTGAAGATTATAATGGGAAAGACAAAGCACATAGTGCTTTAGATTCACTTAAACAATAACCTTTTTCGAGTATTTTGGTAAGAAGAGTAAGATATATCTCAATCAGTTGTTATTATGCAACCGTCTTGCTCTACAATAACGGTGTGTTCTGCTTGGGCAACCCTAGCACCACTTTTCTCACGAAGAACATGGTAAGGATAGACGGCTCGGGAAGAGATAAGCTGTCGCATTGCTAGATTAACCTTCCGGATTTTTGTATCTTCTTCCAACCACCTTTGGGCGAATGGAAGATTTTTATAATCTTTTTTAATTATATCAAGTAATTTCCGGGATTCAACCAGGCGCAAAGGACGGTCACGAAGGAACCTGAAAATGAATGTATCTTTCATGTCTCCCACCATGCCCACACCGTCAGTCACAAACGGTTCAATGGCCAGAACATCCCCTTCTTCTAATATTTGCTGATTATTTTCCCTAACGTTAGGTACGGATAAGCCGGAGTGCAGGTTCCACTGATCTAGGCTGTGACCAGTGAGATTCGCTACAGGTAAAAAACCTTGGGATTTTACATATTCTTCTACAGCTTTCCCGATTTCGCCCAAAACTGCACCATCTCGGACGTTACTAATAGCCACATTAAGGGCTTCGTTAGCAGTGTCTATCATTTTTAGCTCTTTTTCTCGAGTATAAACTTTATCACCTGATGTGAAAGGACCCTCACCGGAGCCCACAACAACCGTGGTTGCAGAGTCAGCAATGTAACCATTTACATGGGCTCCTAAATCAATTTTAACCATATCTCCATCTTTAATAATTGTTGTGTCTCCAGAAGGAGAGGTGTAGTGAGCGGTAACTTCGTTAATGGAGATGTTGCAGGGAAAAGCAGGTAACCCTCCTCTTTTTTCAATTTCAGATTCAATGAAATTTATCAGAGTTAGAACTTTCATCCCTTCTTGCACTTCATTAACTGCAAGTTCTCTAACTTCTTTTACAATTCTACCCGCTTTTTGGTACATATCTATCATGGAATCACACTAATGTTAAGTTAAACAAATTAATTCTCATAGTTCATTGGTTATCAATAATTCTTACTGACTTAATCTCCTTTATATCCAGTACATAGTCAAATACTATGAACATAGATAACAAGCTTTATGATAAAGCTTTAATTATATAAATGTACATATTTATATGTAACATCTGGAAGCCAATAAGTTTTAGGGTACTTATTACTAAGGATTAATCATTATTGGCTAAAGCAGAAATTCAAATGTCTTTAATCATTAAACACTTAAAAAAGCTTAAAGTAAGAGTTCATAGTACTCTACAATTAGCATATCGAAAATATTGGTAAGGGGGAATATCATGGCAGATGTTGTAAGCATTCCACAGAACATTTTTTTACTTATTATTGCAGTAATAGCACTCGTAGCAATAATAGTAATAGTAATGCAATGGAGAAGAGTTAGAGAAGCCCAGAGTAATGTAATATTCCTTGAAAAACAAGCCGAACTTAAGAAAATCGAACTAGTTGAAAGGGATTTGGAATCTAAACGTCTAATGGAAAACGTGATACCACTTCCAAAGGACCAGCAGGAGAGGCTTTCTCAGATCAGGGGAGAAACATCGAAGATGATGCAAAAAGTTGGATTTCTCCATGGTGAAATTAATGAGAGAGTAACCCGACTTGAAACCAGAGCAGAATACGAAAAGCTTCAGAAATTACTAGAAGAAATAGAAAAAAAAGAAAAACAGATGGAAAAAAAGGGTAAAGGCATTGAAAGGGGGAAATAATCCATGACTCCATTGGAAGTATTTGCCATCCTTGTTTTGGCCGGAGCCATAGTTATACTTTTATATTATTATCTACAGGATAATCGCAGGCTAAATTTAGGTCAAATGAAAAGTGATGCCACAAATTTAGGTGAAAGAGTATATGGTGAGGCCAATAATTTAGGTGATAAAGTTCAATCAGGAGCCAGCAATCTGGGTGAAAAAGTATCTGGAGAAAAATCTATGTCAGGAATGGGTGAAAAATTAAATGTTTCAGGAGTCAGTGAAAAGGTTTCCGGGATGGGTGAAAAAATTAAGGGCAGAGTAAATGTTCCCATTAGCACCGATAACTTATCCCATCGCATAGACCTTTTCCTCAATGAACAGAGTGACCAGTTAATTGAGGACTGGGACTTGGCAACTAAAAAAGATTTGGCTGGACTTGAAAAACGTTTTAATGCAGTTTCAACAGATATAGAATCTCTTGAAAAACGTTTCAATGATTACAGTGATACAACCAACAAGAAACTGGCAAGTATTGAAGAACGCCTGGAAAAATTGGAGAACCCTGAAGAAGAACCTAAAAAGTAAAGATATTGAAAATGTAAGGGAACATTATTAAGATAAATGTTATTTATTTCTTTTTTTAGCCATTTTAGGGCTTATTTTTTTTTAAGCATATTTAAATTAATATAAAATAAAGAATAATCAAAAAAGAATTGAGGGAAACCTTTATATACATAAAAATTCAACAGTGATAGTACAGCGGGGTGGGGTAGTCTGGTGATCCCGCGGGGCTCATAACCCCGAGAGCCCTAGTTCAAATCTAGGCCCCGCTACTCATTTTTTAATGGCCAGCCGAAGGGCAGCTACCGGTTTCTGCCGATATTATGTCTGCAGTAAAACTGAGGAAACTCCACCCATCATACAGAATCGTGATGTCATAAGACATCTGCTGAGAAGCAGGACTCTGGAGCAGAAACGACACGTCTTCTGGTGGATGAACATGAAGATTCGTCTGATTGACACCAGAAGGAACGGTGAAACGGCCAATCCACGGGATGCAAGGGTAAACACTGCCAGTGAATACTGTATGAGGCAGAGGTAACCTGCATAGATGAATGCTGCCATGAACAGAAGGTGGGTTACTCTCGGCAGGCCATTACTTAATTTTATCATATCCAAACAACTAATATTATCCCACCTAAAAATTTAAAAAAGAAAAATTATTTTGAAGTTAATCTTTCTGGAAAAACATCAAAATTCCAGTTATTAATAGCCAGAAGCCAATCAAGATTCCGAGATAGAATGGATCGGAAATAAAATATCCGAATATCAGGTAGATCAGCCCGATAATTATGGCAACAACCCCATTCCAGCGGCTACCCCCAGCCTTAGTGAATGTGGCAACTATACCAACTATGATCAGGAATAAACCTGCCATATAGACTAATAATCCTGCCACGAAGCTGAAAAGACCAGGATTCAGGATGAATCCAAGACCAAGGACAAGAGAAATTATTCCTAAAACTATCTCCAAAAGTCCCAAGCCGGTGTTCACTTCTCTGTCGGTAAAACCTGCGATTATAAAACCTAATCCCAAAAATGCTACTCCCAGTCCTGTAAGAACACTGAGGGGGATTACTCCCAGTATAGGAACAGCTAATACTATTATACCCAAAATAATCAGCACAATAGCCATAGTATTTTTCTGCATATTATTCCCTCCATTAACAAACCCTAATTATCATATTTTTTCTTTTTAATTGGTATTATATTTTTTTATTATCTCCTTATTACCCCTATCGTCCTAAAATATGTGGAATTAGTTTTTTTTTAATGATAAAACTAGAAAATAAATCTTATAAAATGATAAGCAGTCATCAGTTTAACTACGATAGCTTCTTTAGAAAATACCTAAAAATTATTCAAAAAACTAAAATTAGAAAGAAAATTCGAGTTTATCTTTTAAAATCATCATAAACTCGTAAAGACTTGGATAAAGCAGTGGTTTCTGTTATGGATGCTCCAATAATTATGGCCAGGAGGAGTTGTTTGTCAGTGGCTCCGAACTCTCTGGCAACTTCCAGATGAGTGCTAAGACAGTGAGGCGATCCCAGGGCAGCAGCAGCACCAATTGACACGAATTCTTTGGTTAGTGGTGGTAAACTATCGTCTGCCATCATGAATTCTGCCTTATCAAAAAATGCCTTCAAAGCCGGGGGGTTCTCTGATAAAACCTCGAATATTTTTGGTACAAAACCAAAGTAATCATTAACCTTGCCGAGTATCTGAGTCACGTTTATGTTGTGATCTTTTCTTTTAGCATACACTAAATCACACCTTACTAAGTCCTTTATAATGTTACTATAAATAAAAAGAAGTTAGCTTTGATAAAGTAAATAGTTTTACTTTGCTACGCTAATTTCGTGGAGTGAAAATTTAAAATAAGGGGTTGAAAATATATTAATTTCAGATGTTTTTATCAGTGGCTTATGGCATCTTTCACTTTATCAAAAAAACCTTTCTCTTCATTGTAAATCTCATCACCACTTATGTCGGCAAATTCTTCCAGAAGCTCCTTCTGTCTTGGGCTGAGTTTTTTGGGAGTAACAACTTTCACTTTCACATATAGATTCCCTTTACCGTTCCAGCGTAAATGTGGCATTCCAAAACCTTTTATTCTGAAAGAAGTCCCAGTTTGAGTTCCTTCAGGTATTTTGAGCTCTACCGTCCCATCAATAGTGGGCACTTCGACTTTATCGCCTAAAGTCGCCTGAACAAAACTAATCGGTTTTTGGTAGTGGAGATTTGCCCCTTCTCGTTTGAAGTATTTGTGTGGTTTCACCCTTATAAGAACGTAAAGATCACCAGGTGGACCTCCACGTTTACCAACATCTCCTTCACCTGGAACGCGCAGGCGAGATCCATCTTCCACTCCTGGAGGTATTTTAACATTTATAGTGCTTTTTTGTTTGACAATACCTCTACCATGGCATTCCTGGCAGGGGCTGTCAATAATTTTCCCTTCACCATGGCAAGTGTTACAGGGGCGGATGGTTGCAAATTGTCCTAATGGGGTGTTTTGAACATGTCTAACCTGACCACTACCTCCACAAGTATCACAAGATCGACTTTCTGTTCCTGGCTCGGCCTTAGAACCGTTACATCGTGGACAGGTCTTTTTATGGGGGACTTGGATATCATCTTCCAATCCATGGGCCGCCTCTTCCAGTGTGATCTTCATCTCGTATAAAACATCATTGCCCTGTTGAGGTCCGTTACGGCGGCCACCTCCAAATCCGAAAAGATCAAATATGCTTTCAAAGCCAGCACCACCCCCGCTACGATTTCCTCCAAATCCAAAGCCACGGAATATATCTTCAAAGTTGATATTGTTAAAAATGTCCTCCTGGCTGAATCCGCCCATTCCTGCATGACCATACTGATCATAGGTGGTTCTTTTCTCATCATCAGAGAGCACAGCGTAGGCTTCACTGATTTCTTTGAATTTTTCACCCGCTTCAGGGTCTTCGCTGACATCAGGGTGATACTCCATGGCCAGTTTCCGGTAGGCCTTTTTAATATCTTTCTTGGTAGATCCCTTCTCCACTCCCAGGACTTCGTAATAATCTCGCTTTTCTGCCATGGCTAATCTTCCTTAAATACTCTGATTATCTTTAAATAATGATTATTTGATAAGTGTCAATGAATGAAATTTAATATAAAATCAAGTTCTTCCAGTTGATGAATCATGATTATGTGATTATTTAGTTTATTTCATTTTAGTAAAATAAATATAATAAAATTGTGGGTAGGGTGGGAGGAAGTTCCCCACCCAAAGTTTTCACAGAATGGTCTTACTTTTTAACCTCATAGTCGGCATCGATGGTGTCATCATCCTTAGGATCCTGATCGGCCTGACCCTGAGCATCCTGTTGTTGTTGGGCCTGTTCTTGCTGAGCTTGCTGGTAGATTGCAGCTCCAACTTCCTGAACAGCTTTGGTCAATTCCTCAGTTTTATTCTTAATTGCTTCCAGATCATCGCCACCAACAACTTCTCGGAGTTCCTTGACCAGTCCTTCGATTTTAGTTTTCTGATCAGGTTGCACCTTATCGGCCAGTTCATCCAGAGTTTTTTCAGCAGTGTAAATCATTGAATCTGCATTGTTCCGGATTTCAACTTCTTCCTGACGTTTTTTATCCTCTTCAGAGTGTTTTTCAGCTTCTTTTATTTTTTGGTCTATTTCGTCTTCGGATAACTTGTTCGGGGCAGTGATGGTTATGGCCTGTTCCTTACCAGTTCCCATATCTTTTGCTGATACGTTAAGGATTCCGTTTGCATCAATATCGAATGTCACCTCTATCTGTGGCATTCCTCGAGGAGCAGGGGGAATTCCAACCAACTGGAACCTGCCAAGGGTGGTGTTTCCAGTGGCTACAGACCTTTCTCCCTGTAATACATGAATATCCACCGAAGTCTGGTTATCAGCGGCTGTGGTGAATACTTGACTCTTTTTAGTTGGTATAGTGGTGTTTCGTTCAATCAGCTTAGTGAAAACTCCACCCAATGTTTCAATACCAAGAGATAATGGAGTAACATCAAGTAGAACCAGGTCTTTGATTTCTCCGGCAAGTACTCCGCCCTGAATTGCAGCTCCCACGGCTACACATTCCATTGGATCAATTCCACGTTCTACTGGTTTTCCAATGTAATCCTCAACGAATTTTTGGACTATGGGCATTCTGGTAGGCCCTCCTACGAGAATGATCTTGTCCACATCACTTTTTGTCATTTTAGCGTCTTTCAACGCCTGTTCCATTGGTCCGGAGCATTTTTTTATGATGGAATCCACTAATTCTTCCAGCTTAGCCCTTGTTAGGGTGTGAGTCAAATGTTTTGGTCCGTCCTGGGTGGCGGTGATGAATGGTAAGTTGATTTCCGTGTTTAGGGTTGTGGAAAGTTCGATCTTGGCTTTTTCAGCAGCCTCTCTGAGTCTTTGAACTGCCTGGTCATCATTCATGATATCCACGCCGGTGTCTTTCTTGAACTCATCTGCTAAGTATTTCATCACAGCAGCGTCCATATCAGTTCCTCCCAGTTTGGTGTCTCCACTGGTGGATTTCACTTCGAAGACTCCTCCTCCGAATTCCATGATGGTTACATCAAGTGTTCCGCCTCCGAAGTCGAAGACCATAATTTCCAGTTCATCATCACTGGATTTATCGATACCATAGGCCAAGCTGGCTGCTGTGGGCTCGTTTACTAACCTCACAACATCTAATCCGGCTATGGTCCCAGCATCTTTAGTGGCTGTTCTCTGGTTGTCGTCAAAGTAGGCGGGCACGGTTATAACTGCTTTTTTTACTTCTTCTCCCAGAAATGCTTCTGCATCCTTTTTGATCTTTTGAAGGATGAAAGCAGAGATTTCCTGGGGAGTATACTGTTTCCCAGCTATGTCCACCTTATAATTTGTACCCATTTGTCGTTTAATCGCGGTTATAGTTTTTTCAGGGTTGGTTACGGCCTGCCTTCTTGCTGGTTCCCCCACAAGACGTTGACCATCATCTGCAAAGGCCACATAACTGGGGAATGATTTACCATATTGAGTAGCTCCTTCTGCACTGGGAATAATGGTTGGTTTACCACCGATCAATACTGCGGCGGCAGAGTTACTGGTTCCCAAGTCAATTCCTATAATTTTTTCTGTTTTAGCCATATAGAATCACCTCTTATTTGCATTATGCATCATTTTTCTTACAAACTTTAACTTTGGAATATTTTATAACCTTGGAATTTAATTTATAACCTTTACAGAGTTCTTCTATTATTTCTCCATTTTCAAAATCATCATGAGCCTCAGTCATAAGTGCTTCATGTTTGTAAGGGTCAAATTTCTCTCCTTTAGCAGGAAGTTCTTCAAGGCCTTCCATCTCCAGTACCTTTTTGAGATTCTGATAGATCATCTCCACCCCTTCCTGCAAGTCCTCAGATTTACCGGATTTTAAGGCTCTTTCCAAGTCTTCATAAGTATCTATTACTTTAATTATGAGTTTTTCATTTGCATAGCGAATGTGATCAGTTAATTCCTTTTCAGTTCTTTTTTTGAAGTTATCAAAATCAGCATGAAGTCTTAAAAGTTGCTCTTTATATTTTTCAATTTCCTGTTCTTTTTTGATGATTTCTTCTTCCTTCTCCTGAATTTCATCATTTTTTTCCTGGATTTCTGACTCTAATTTTTTCAGATTATCCCTCATTTTCTCAATCTCTTTTTTATTGCTCATTGGTTCACCTTTAATGAAGAGTTTGGAAGATTTACTAACTTAGCATTATAGTTACTTATGGTTATATAAACTTTTCTAAAAACATGGTTATAGTTACCAAAAGTTATATAAATTATTAGTAACCAAAGGTTATATAAACCTTTCTGAAAATAATGATTATAATAACAAATTGTTACAATAATTCTTATAGAAATTCCAATAAATTTTAAAGGTAATTCTTAAGGCAAGACATTCTATAAATCTTTAGATGGGCAAATGTTTTACATAAAAATAAAAATAACAGAAATATAATTATATTGAACTTGTTTAAATATAAATAATACAAAAAGTGGATTAAAATGGATTTAGAGTTATTATTAGATGTTATGGGCTGCAAAACCAGAAGGAACATACTTGACCTTTTACGTGACGAGCCACGTTTTGTCAGTCAGATATCTAGAGAACTGGAAATTGGTCATAAAGCCATAATCGAACACCTGCGTGCTATGGAAGAAGCAGGACTCCTCAGTTCCAAATTCCAAAAAATAGAACGTGGAAGACCCCGGAAATATTATGATATTTCCAATGATGTGGAGTTCCAGATATTTATCAGTCAGGGCACTATAAGGGTGAAATCACCAGGTCATGAATTTCAGGAACTGCAAATGTTAGAAGAACAGGCCCGTCTAGGTGATGATATTTCATCAGAACTAGAAGAGCTAATCCAAAACTATGATGAGGCCAAAAAACATGCAGAAATTCTATTAAAACAGGTTAATGAAAGGAAAAGAGCTTTAAAGATACGTTCATTAAACCTGCCAGTAATGTTCGGTGAGGAAGAACCTCAAGAATAAAAGCTAATTTTATAACTTAAACCCGCAATTCAAATAACTTCTGATAACGCACCCCTTCGATTACAAATTGAATTTATTTATGATTTATTCCTATTTTTATTGTAATAAAGGGCAGCGACCACGGCTTGACCCATTGAAACAGAACCATCCCCTGCACAGCTATTTTTGTGCTGGAGGAAACGGAAACCAGCATTTTCTACAACGTTTTTAATAGTCATACTAATAGCTTCATTGTAGAAAACACCCCCCGAACCACCAATGTTATTAACATCCTTTTTACGGGCGGTTCTAATTGCAAGTTCGGCTAAACCCTCTGAAACGGCTCTCTGAGCCGAGCATGCCAAATCTTCAATTTTTTCTCCTTCCAATTTTTTCTCTAAAACTGATGAAAGGATTCGAGAAGTATCCAAAACATCCATCCCATTTTTTTGAACTATCTTAATAGGCAAATCAAAACTATCTTCCCCTGAATATGCCGCAGATTCCAGTTTCATGGCACATTCGCCCTCATAAGTTCTTTCTCCACAGACATGTAGAATTGCAGCCAGTGCATCGAGTACTCGTCCAGTACTGGTGGTCCCTGTTAAGTTGAAATTCCTTTCCAGTTGATTAGCCACAATATCAACTTCTTTTAAACCGTGAGGGAAATAGTCAAGATAATCAGTCCTCATAAGTTCCAGAAGTTCATCTTCATCATAATAGGGGTAAAGCATAGCCATCATCATCCGAGCAGGGAAACGTGTGGTTAAATCCCCTCCTGGCATGTTTTGGGGCATTAAACTCGCCATCCGCTCATATTCTGTTCGGTTAGAGTATAATATCTCTCCACCCCAAGCACTGCCATCGTCACCATAGCCCACACCATCAGCCGCTATGCAAATAAGTTCTTCCACACCCCAATCAAGGGATAGGGCTGCAGCATGGGCATGATGATGTTGCACCTTTAAAACAGGACATTGGAACCTTTCACCCAATTCATGTGCCAGTTTAGTTGTGAAAAATTGGGGATGAAGGTCACAGGTTACAATATCCACATTATCAGTCCTTGTAATTCCCATCATGTATTCTATGGCCTCTTGGAGATAGAGAAAAGTCTCGTATTTGGTTGTATCCCCTATATGTTGTGAAACGTAACATTTTCCTTCCTTGAGAAGAGAAAAGGTCACGTCAATTTCGGGGCCCAGTGCCAGAACATTCAAATCTGTGTTGATATTGGAGAAATCGTATGGTTCAGGCACGTAACCTCTTGAGCGACGGATAAATGCTAAATCTCCTCCACGAAACCTCAAAACACTGTCATCGCATCGGTTTATAATCTCACGGTTGTGTAAAAGATAATAATCAGCAACACCCTCCAGTTTACTAATTATTTCCTGGTTTTGGGTTAACATAGGCTCACCAGGCATGTTGGCTGAGGTCATGATATAGGCTGGTGAGTCAGTGTAGGTGAATAGCAGGTGATGCAGGGCTGAGTAGGGGAGCATAATGCCTAAATTATGCAGTTCTGGAGCTACATGGGGTGATAAATAATAATCTTTGTTCTTTTTAAGAATCACAATGGGCCTATTATTTGATAAAAGGATCTTTTCTTCATAATTCGCTACTTCAGCGAAGCTTCTTATAGTTGGAATATCCGGAGACATACAGGCAAATGGCTGGTTCATTCTACCCAGTTTATTACGCAAGTTAATGATAGGAAGATCATCAAGGGTGTTTACTACCAGATGAGTACCACCAATACCTTTCATTGCCAATACATTGCCTTCATCCAAAAGTTTGGCTGCTTCTTTGATTGGATTATCTACACTGATCTTCTCTTCTCTATAAAGGAAAACTTCAGGACCGCAAACTGGGCAACAAGTTGCTTCGGCATGGTAACGACGGTCCTCCGGGTCCTGGTATTCTCCCATACAATCTGGACACAGGGGGAATGCATCCATTGATGTACGTTCACGATCATAAGGGATGGAGCTTATAACTGTGAAACGGGGGCCACAGTCAGTACAAGCAGTGAAAGGATAACGATAACGGCGATCACCACTTTTCATCACTTCTCCAAGGCAACTGTCGCATGTAGCAACATCTGGAGGTATCACAGAAGAACCAGAGAAGTTAGATGAACTTTCCAGTATCTGGAAACCACTAAATTTTAAGGGACCATCATCATCCAACCATTCTATCTTTACAGAATCGATTTTGGATATTGGTGTTTTTTTAGTTTCAATGTCAGTGGTGAATCTTTTAATATTATCGTCACTTCCCTCAACCACTATTTCAACCACATTACCCAAGTTCCGCACGTATCCATTCAGATCCCTGGCTCTGGCTAACCTGTAAACATTGGGGCGGAATCCAACTCCCTGCACTATTCCCTGGACAAGTATACGTGCTTTTTTCAATTATATGCCTCTAATTTCATTTTTTTTATCTGGAAACATTATTCTACTCAGACGCTGATCCGAATATGGGATGAAATTTATGGATTAATAGTTAAGATCATAGAATTGTTTTTAATACTCCCGCTTAATATATAAGATTGGTAGGTAGGGATAGTATGAAGAAAATACTCCAGGAACTGATCAATGGCAATATTTCGTTGGAAAAAGCTGAAAAAATGCTTAAAACCATGCAGATAGCTGAATTGGAGGATTTTGCTAAATTAGACGCCTCACGTGATCTTCGCACTGGGTTTCCAGAAGCCATTTTTGCGGAAGGTAAAGATGATCAGGAACTGGTGAAGATAATCAAGGACTGTGCAAATAGGGGAAGAGTTCTGGTGACTCGGCTGGAAGAGGATAGATACTTAAAAATCAAAGAAGAAATCAAAAATCTTCCAAAAAAAGGTTTTCAAGCTGAATACAATAATAAAGCACGAATTTTGCTCCTTAAAGATGGTGAAATAGACAGGCAGGGAAAAATTGGCATCATAACTGCTGGAACTTCTGATATTCCTGTGGCTGAAGAGGCACGTATAGTGGCTGAAGAAGCAGGATGTGATGTTTTAACATCCTATGATGTGGGTGTGGCGGGAATTCACCGTTTATTCTCACAAATCAGGCGAATGATACAAGAAGATGTTAAAGCTCTAATTGTAGTGGCTGGAATGGAGGGAGCATTACCATCAGTGGTTGCCGGACTGGTAGATGTTCCAGTAATAGGAGTTCCCACATCAGTGGGCTATGGGGTGGGGATAGGTGGATTTGCAGCTCTCAATGCCATGTTACAATCTTGTGCGCCTGGAATAGCGGTGGTAAACATTGATAATGGTTTCGGAGCTGCTGTTTTCGCGGCAACAATTGTTAAACAACTTTAAGGGATTGAATATAGTTTCGATTTCTTTTTTCTTTCACCTGATGAAAATCGTATTGATTATCAGGATTAAAATAAACATTAGGGCATACCATTTTTCATTTTGGACGTTTAAATAATCATTTTTCAACAGCCATTGAATTAAGCTACCCAAAATTACTATCAAAAAGATTGCAAATCCTATTCCAAATAAAACATCTGAAATGTAATGCACGCCTGCTAAAACTCTGCTTAAAGCAAGAATTAATGCTAAAATTAGCAAAATAGTTGCTAAAATTACTTTTTTCCAGTTTCTTTTAAATGTTTCATCACTGGTTAATAAACAGATTATAATGGGTAAAGTTGTTGAAAATGATTGAAATGAATGTCCGGATGGAAAAGAAAATCCGGGTACATGATATAAGCTGTTAATATCTGGATAAGTGATCCATGGTCGTGGAATGGCAAACAAGTTTTTCATGACTGGATCCACAATAGGTGTCCCAATGGCAGTGGTTATCATGGATAAAAATAACACCAAACGGTAAGGTTTTAACTGATCAACCTTGAATGACATGATATAAAGTACTACTATGGGAAATAAAAAGATATAGAGCATGTATAATGTATAATTGTACCAGAAACATGCAAATAAAGCATCAATGCGCAGTGCATTGAAGCTGGCTACTGAGTAATAATTAAAACCAGGGATAAAATAGGTAATTAATGCGGCACTCCCTAAAACAAATGCGCATAAAAGTAACATCAATTTTTTTAGGCTTCCAAACTTGAATAATTTCAGTTCAGAAGTTTCGGTGCCATCTATGTCCATTTAATATCACTTGACGGATTTTTTATTAGCGTTTATTTATTGAAATTATGAAATATTATAAAATCGTTAATCTTTTTCATCCTTTTTTTATTCGCCGTATTTTCTTCCCCACTCACACAAAGAGTCTAAAATAGGCAATACAGATTCTCCCTTAGAAGTTAGTGAGTATTCAACCTTGGGAGGGACCTCCGGGTAAACTTTCCTGTTTATTATCCTGTCTTTTTCCAACTCTCTAAGGGTTTTTGTTAACATTCTTTGGGAGATATCCGGTAATTTATTGTTAATCTCGCTAAATCGAAGTTTACCATCCTTTAATGAACATAATACTAATGATTTCCATTTCCCGCCTATTTCATTGATAGCAGCTTCTACTGAACAGATATACTCATGATTTTCACCATTAGTTGTCATCTGATCATCTCCTTCATTATCAAAATTGACATCAATTGTATGTATACTATGGAAAAAATGACTAATAAATGCTATAATAAATGATACTAAGTATACTTTATGTAAGTATATATGCTCAGTGTCAGTACCTACTTTAAATATTATTAGTTACTTTTATATATTGTTGAACTTATCGAGGTGAAAAAATGGAAGTAAAATTTGATTTACAACATTTCTGCTGTGGTCCTAAAGGCTGTCAAATAGAAGTAGAATACGGCGAAATGATGGACGCAGAATAAACAACAAAACAGTTTTTTAAATCTTTTTTATTTTACTTATTTTCTTTTATTTTTAGTTAGCAGAGTTTTATTATTTTGTAAATTACATAATAATAATTATAATAATTAAGGGGGTGTTATGTATGGATGTTTTTGAAGCGATTAATGAAAGGAAAAGCATTAGAAGATATAAGGAAACTAAAATTGAGGATGAAAAACTTGAAAAAATATTAGAATCAGCCAGGATTGCACCATCTGCTGCTAACAGGCAGAAATGGAAATTTTTGGTTGTAAAAAATCAAGAAACCCGGAATAAACTGATTGAAGCGGCAAATGGTCAGAAGTTTGTGGGTCAGGCACCAATAACCATTGTGGCCTGTTCAACAGAATCTGAAAGGATCATGCCCTGTGGACAATACGCTTATACAGTTGACCTATCAATCGCAGTATCTTTTATGATTTTAGAGGCCACTGAACTTGGTCTGGGAACCTGCTGGTTAGGGGCTTATGATGAAGATAAAGTTAAAGACATCTTAAGTATTCCAAAGGATATCAGAGTTCCTGCCATATTTACACTGGGATATGCTGACGAAACTCCGGCTCAACGTGCCAGAAGGGATTTAGACCAGATTGTGTGCTATGAAAAATATGAATAAACCTGGAGTTTAAATTATTTTTCTAATAAAATCTCTATTTCTTTTTATTTCTTCCATGCGGACAGATATAAACACACAAACCACAAACTTCCCATTCAGCTTCTTCAAGAAGATATTTTTCGCATTTACTAGCATCATAACGTGTTTCTCTAGGTTCGTCCTCCTTGAAAGGCATACCAGTGAAGGCAGAAACCGGGCAAATGTCCACACATTCTGTACAGTTACCACACTTTTCATTTTGTGATGTTCCGGTAACATTAAGGGGAGCATCAGTAAGTATGGTAGTCCAACGCACCCTTGGGCCTGCTTCTGGGGTGATCAACATACAACTTTTCCCAATCCACCCATGACCAGCCAAATGAGCGGCTAATTTATGGGAAAAAACTGCACAGATCCGTTCATCATCATAACGTTCTGATGCAGGGATAGGAAGAGCCGTGTAACCACTATTCTGAATCTGGCTGCTTATCCTTGATGCAAGAAGATCTAAGCGTCGGTTAATGATATCGTATCCATGATGGCGGTAATTAACTGCCACAGCACGTTCCTCCCGTTGGGGGAGTTGATCCACAATACTATCAATAATTCGTATCCCTAGTGAAATAGCCAGGGGATAGGAAGCAACTTCATCTCCACCCTGTTCTTTAACAAAATCGTGGACTGATGATAGATCGCCAACTCCAAAAAAATCTGCCCCTTCATCAATGGCAATGTTTCTAAATTTTTGGTTTAAATCCATAAAAAACACCTAAATCTTATAAATCACGGAACAATGGATTATCTCAATGATAATCATGATTTAAATTCGTTTTCCATAAATAACAACGAAATTATAGTATTTATAATAAACATCCACATCAACAAAACCGATTTCTTCGAGCCATTTAAAATTATCTGCCAGTGATGCTGGTTTATCCAGCTTCATCCGGTCAAATATAATGGTTTTCTCTGAATCAGAAAGAGAACCCATATCTATTTTGTTAAACCAGTTCCGATAATACTCCTTCTCATTGGCAGGATAAGGTCCCATAACCTGGTCTGCGTTGATGAAAACACCCCCTGAATTCAGATGTTGGTAGACTTTTTCATACAGTAACCTCTTATCATGGTGTTCTAGGTGGTGGATGGAAAGGGATGAAACCACAATATCAAAAAATCCTTTGAAATCTTGTTTCAAGTAGTCTGCAACCACATAATGAAAGTTTGGAGAATTTTCGAACCGAGTTCTGGCAATGTTTAACATTTCTTCTGACAAATCAAGTAGAATGAAATCTCCATCAGGGTACTTATTATGAAGATATG
>JAHKLP010000037.1 GCA_020855015.1 Methanobacterium sp. | reverse complement strand
TATCATGCCCCGAGAAAGTATTTATAAACGATACAAACCATCAAACAATCCCCCTGAGAATAATAATCCTGCGTACTGGTTTGTTTTTAAACTCAACGAATTATTAATTGATGCCAATAATAACCCTATTAATGTTCCTTTGGCTAACAATCTGGAGGAATTTGATATTTCACCTCTAAGAACCCAGTATATGGGAAGCCTAAATGGAAATCCCTGCTATTCTGCCGAAGTCATCCCTGGAACTGGTGCTCCGGAAGGAATGGTTTTTAAGGATCTCCGACAATCATATGCTGTTTTGGATGAAGACATCTATCTTTTAGCAGGCCGAGCTGTGCAGATCATAAATTGGGATTCAAGTCATCAGTTTTGTGGTAAATGCAGCACACCGACTGAAACCAAAGTTGATGAAATGGCAAAGGTATGTCCAGAGTGTGGTTTTACCAGTCATACCCGGCTTTCTCCAGCAGTGATCACCGCCATAATAAAGGATGGTAAACTATTAATGGCAAAACATAGCCGCGTCCACGGTAACAGGTATGGTCTTATCGCCGGATTTGTGGAAGCCGGTGAAACCCTAGAAGAAGCTGTCAAACGAGAAACTGCAGAAGAAGTTGGTTTGGAGATTAATAATATCGAATATTTCGGGAGTCAACCCTGGCCTTTCCCGAATTCCCTGATGATCGCCTTTACTGCTCAATATGAAAGTGGGGAAATTATGGTTGATGGGGATGAAATAACCCATGCAAGATGGTTTAATGCCAAGGAGCTTCCAGATATCCCCTCCAGGGTCAGTGTGGCTGGTGACCTTATTGATTGGTATAAAAAGGAATATGGAGATTAATAATCCATAAAACTATTTTCAAAATTATTTTTTTTTAAATCTTTAACACCGCAACTAAAGATTGTTGTCCCTGATATGAACTTAAACAGTATCATTAAGTGGTAGAGACTCCCATGATCTGATAAGTACTTATAGAATTATGTTAAAAACAAACATAATGCACATTAAGAGTAAAATAGAATTACAATAATTAGTATTATTAATCAGGTTAATGGTGATAGCATGGTAGGAGAAAAAATCTTAGTGGTTGAAGATGAAGGAATCAGTGCCATAGAGATTCAGGAAAGTTTAGAATCCCTGGGATACCATGTTCCTACCATAGCCAAATCAGGTAATGAAGCAATTCAGGAGGCCTTTGCCATTAAACCTGACTTGATTCTTATGGATATCACCCTACAGGGAGAAATGGACGGTATTGATGCTGCTGCCATAATTAAGAGTTTTATGGATATCCCCCTGATATACCTTACTGCACTGGACGATATGGAAACATTTCAACGTATGATGGACACCAGGGCAACTGCATATCTAATAAAACCCATTGAAGAGGCAGAGCTGCGCAATAACGTTGAATTAGCATTGAAAAATTATGAACTGACCAAGAGGGAGCTTGAAGAAGAGAAAAAGGCTGGTCTGAAAGATGTGCAGATTTTTATGCGCAGCGCACTCCCTGAACTTGTGTCTAAAATGCCCATCCCTGAGAGGAGTGTTTTCCTTTCACGTTTCATGAGGCTTTTTGAACAGAATATGAAGCCATTGTTCATCAGTTATGCTAGAGACAACAGTCAGACACCCTATGATGAACTGGATGATCAGGCAAAAATGAAAATATACCTGTCCTGGATTTCACAGTTTTATGAAAATTTAGGCTTCAGAGTCCAAACCCGTTCCAGGGCTAACCGGGGGGCAATGACTGTTAAAAAATGTTCATGGTCACCAAACAAGCCTCAGGACATATTCCTCTGTCTGATTTGCCAGGGCATAATGAAACTCACTTATTCCTGGACCAAACTACCAGGTACAGTTGATGAAGAGGCAACAACTGGTATCTTGCAATCAGTGTGCAAATTTGATTATAATATGGACAGCTGAAATATTAAGAAAATAACTTTTTTTAGATATTTTTCATTAGAAATTACCCATCCTCATATTCAACCACTTTTTTGTGATATCCATCACTAAGATCCTGAGTAATATTTATTCAGATGTGAACATGATCTCTAATTATAACAACGGCGGTAAGAAACATATATTTTTGTGGCGGTATCCCACTAGTACGTCTACGTCTAAAGGGGATAAATAATGAAAGTTAATAAAACTGTTTTGAAAGGAAAACCAGACCCCCAAGAAGAATTAAAAGAAGAAAGTAGAAAATTAAAACAAGAAATTGCCCTTAAAAATAAGATATTTTCCATCAGTCAGGATTACCTGTTCTTGTTAGGGCTGGATGGTAAAATTATTGAGGTGTCCCGATCTGTTGACAAACTTCTCACCTCCAAAAAAAAGGCAATAGGTAGTAAACTTTCCCAGACCAACATTATACACATTAAAGATATCCATAGATTCATTAAATCCATCAACTCCATTCTTAATGGAAAATCCATTAAACCATTTAGATCTGTTTTTTTAACTCCGGAAAAGGATGAAATACATGTTCAGGTCCAGATATCACCAATCAAATCTGATGACGAGATAATTACCATTTTAGTCCATGCAACTGATATCACAGACCAGCTATCACTGCGAGAATCAAAAAAGGAATCTTCATCTCTCCAAAAAGCTCTGACTGATAAAGAGATGCTGGTTCGGGAGATTCATCACCGCACCAAGAATAATCTGATGATTATGGCCAGTCTTTTCTCATTAACCTCTGCTGATATTGAAGATGATAATGCTAAGGCCATTTTCAATCAAACACATTCCCGGGTAAAGTCCATGGCATTGATTCATGAAAAACTGTACCGTTCTGATGATCTTAAATGCATAAATTTTGGGGACTACATTCGTAACCTTGCTCAGGATCTTTCTAACCTATTTTTAAGTGAAAACAACAATGTGCAGTTGATAATGGATGTTGAAGATCTGAAAATTGACATAGGAACTGCCATTAATGTTGGTCTCATATTGAACGAGCTTTTAACCAACAGTATAAAGTATGCTTTCCC
>JAHKLP010000060.1 GCA_020855015.1 Methanobacterium sp. | reverse complement strand
GTGCTTCAGGAGACCACCAGTCAGATGGATCTGGTTCTGACCCTGGCTGTTCCCGTGGAAGATGTGGAGAAAGTGGATGAAAAGTCCCGGGAACTTCTTGGAAAAATTAAAAGAGCACCAATGGCAGGGACAGAAATAGCCATTGTATCACCAACATTAGCCCGCCAGCACCTACCTCACTCTGCCTGTGACATTTCAGAGTACCTCAGACGCTACGGGGCTAAAGATAACATGATCGGCCTATCCCGAGGAGCAGGGAAGGGCATCTCTCGCATTTCTGAGGATGAAAAAAGACTAATTGAGGAACATGATCTGGCAGTTTTCGCCCTGGGAAGTTTCAGAGAATGTCTAATGAACAAAACTCATCTTTTCTCGGATATCGACATACCGGTAGTTGTAACTGGTGCCCCAAAGATGGATGTAGCTGATTTACCAGGGGCTATGGCTTATGTTAATGGATTGGGAAGGATACCTCGCCGATTAAAAAGGGGTGAAGACATTCGAGCCCTCAGAAGCCTGGCTGAAGTTGTTGAAGACATCCTTGACACTCGCAGAAAAGAGATGTTAGATGATCCGCCCATAGTACCTTCTATACTTGTGAAAACAGAAATTGAAAATCAAATTCCCGAAGTAGAAGAGATATACTCTCCAGCACCCATAGTGAGCCAGTTAGATGGGGTGAGAGTTAAATTAAACTATGATCAGTACAAGGATAAGATTGCCGAGGTTGAGGTGGATGATTATCGTCTGGGAGATGTCTCGGAGATTAAAAAATCCATGATGTATGATTATATACTGGTTAAACTCTTACCTGAGACTTCCATAATCTAAATGAACATTAGATTTCTTTGATTTTTTTAAATAGAATAATCCACACTTGAAATTTTATCAGGGACTTCGGAATATTGAGGTTAAAATGCGAAGAGTTATACAATATATAATGTTCATTTCCCTGTTCTTTGCCGGATTCTTAGTCCTTAACTACTATGTATTCTTTGGTATGTCCTTTTTACTGGGCCTGCCAATGAATAATGGTTTTTACATTGTAATGTTAGTTGCAGCCTTATCTTATCCAGTTGCCACTGTAATTGAGAGGATGGTTTCAAACAATATTACTCGCATTTTCTATACTGCAGCTTCAGCATGGATGGGAATATCATTTTATCTTTTGTTTTTCCTTATAATTTATTTATTTTTATCTTTTTTCATAAAAATGCCTCAAACAACCGTTGGAATAATAATAGCCGTATTAACAGCAATTATAAGTGGATATTCCATTTATAACAGTTATTTGTTGAAAATTAATGAAATTGAAATACCATTAAGCGGTTTGGAAGAGGATTTGAAGGCTGTTCATCTCAGTGATATTCACATAGGTTCCATTAGAAATTCTGGTTACATGGAGCGAATAGTAAATGAAACCAATAAATTAAATCCAGATGTAATTTTCATAACCGGGGATGTGGTTGATGGCAGTGCCAGACTGCATAAACACACATTCAGGGCCATAGATCATTTGACCGCGCCTGTCTTTTTTGTAACTGGCAACCACGAGACCTATGAAGGATTAGATGAGGTTTTCAGGGTTTTAAAGGATACAAAATTGAGAATACTTCGAAATGAAATGGTGGAATTTAATCAAATACAAGTGATTGGGGTGGCGTATTCTTTTGAAAGGGACCACTTGAAAAACACTCTTAACCGCCTTGAAATTAATAAGGATAAACCGTCAATTCTTCTCTATCATCTTCCTAAGGGGTTAAAAGAAGCAAATGAGGTCGGAATTGGCCTGCAACTTTCTGGTCACACCCATAATGGTCAGATGATACCATTCAATTTCCTGGTTAAATTGATGTTCCCATATATTAGTGGATTATATGAATATAAAGGAACCAAATTGTATGTATCACAAGGTACAGGTACATGGGGCCCTCCTATGAGGCTTGGTTCCAACTGTGAGGTAACTTTAATCAGATTAAAACCCGATGGATAAGTTTTTTTATAATTACTCCAATTTTATTATTTTATAATTTTTTGGCTTTTATATACATGTAATTTGAAAAAAGTCCTTCATTTTTCCATAATTTATATAATATGGTATTTCCTTCAATACTTGTCGATTTTTCTATTTTAAATCCATTTTCTGTTAATAGTTTAACAAAGGATTTTTTGGTCCAAAAGCGTATATGGGATTTTACTTGAAAAGGAGGTTCAGTAATGTTTTTTCCCCAAAAAAATTGTATTCTATTCTTTAGATGTCCTAAATTGGGTATCGAAAAAATAATAATAGCATCTTCCTTTGAGACACGATAAATTTCCTGAAGTGCATTTTCAGGAGAAAAAAGATGTTCAAGAACATCTGTACAAAAAATAACATTGAAATAATTGTTTGGAAATGGGATTTTTTCATTTAAATTGGCTACACTTGCTTTTATTCCTCTCTCTTTAGCTTTATTCACCGCATTTATTGAAATATCAATCCCATATGGTTCAAGTTCATAATCCTTTTGGAGCACGTAAAGAATTGTCCCATCGCCACAACCTACATCTAACACCTTTCCCAGTGTTTTTTTCCTGTATAAGAAAGACTTTATGGGAGTAATTCTTTTCAAACTACTTCTGTTTAAATTATTGTTTATTTCCATTTCATTGATTCTTTCTTTCCAGTATTCATTGTAGTAATTTCTATCCATTTAGACCCTCAATATCATTCCAATATTTGGATTAAATAATTCTAGACAAATGCTTATTGAATTTAG
>JAHKLP010000079.1 GCA_020855015.1 Methanobacterium sp. | reverse complement strand
TAGAAACTGGTTTCAAATTATAGGATATACTTGTTTTTGGTCACATTAAAACTTTATCTTCTTTTGATCAGTTTATATTCTAAAAAAATAGTTTTAAATATAGATTTTATATGGGAAATCTTACTCGATAAAATTTTTCAAATAACATCTTTATAGTCTAAAGGGCATAATAAATCAGTGCCTAAATATATAATATCAAAAATGAATTATTCACAGTCCTAATATAGAATGTGATGAAAAGTACGGTGATAAATTGGATTTACGTGACATTAAAGGCATAGGGGATAGGTTAGCCTCAAAAATAATCAACCACTTCGGGACTCAGGAAGAATTCTTCCAGGCGGCACGCAATTATGAAGTATACCGATTAGCAAATATGGAGGGAATTAGCCAACGTCGGGCTGTAGAAATTATCAATGCTGTTCTTGGAAATCCTACTGAAGAATTTCTGAAAACAGAAAGAGCCATCCAAATCTACGAGGAAATAATTCATTGCATATTAAGATATGCCAATACAGAATATGCTAAAAACCGCATTCTACTCCTTAGTCCCGGTAAAAATGCAGCGCAGATTCAGGAAAACATGAAGCGGGTTATGGAAGCCAAAAAGAAGGTTAACCATCTCCCTATAGAAACTCTTAGAACACTATTAAGAAATGTAGACTTTGCTGTTGATTCCAAACTAAAATATGACACTTCAAAAGCCATTCTAGTTGAATCCAAGGAAGATTACTCCAGTTTAATGGATCGTGGGCTCAACAAACAGGCACAAATCATCAGTATCCAGGAAGTAGGAAGTCTTGAAGAGTTTGAACTGGTGGTTTACGTATATAGGGACGGCATTCTAGAAATAAGTGAAACAACTAACATGGTTATGGTAAGTGCAGATGCAGAGGATCTGCAAATTGTTCCAGAAACTGTTCTAGATTATTATTATAATAATAAGGTTCTTCTGGAAAATATACTAAAGATACGAACAATATTGGGATATGAATCTGTTTTAGGGGACGTTTTGAACATAGTTGACTCTCTTGAGTCATCCAAGATAAATGAAAAAGACTTTGACAGTGCTGTGAACCAGGCCAAGGAAATTGCTGATGAAAAGTTAAAAAAAGCTATTAAAAATGTTGATCTGTCCGGTGAGGAAGTTCTGGACCTTTTAAATAAGGATATGCCGCCGAAGATCCAGGTAATTTTCGACAGGATATTGAAAGAAGCCATGGATTATATCAAAAAAAATACAGGCATCATTTTCGATCCTTTCATCCAGAAATATCCTCTGGAGATAGACTTAGAAGAATTGGAAAGGATAAAAAAACAGGAAACTGGAAAAAAACAGGTTATATTATTTGAAAAAAAGGTTAATGCTGCAGTTGAGCTTGAACAATTTAGGAGTGAAGTTGAAGCTGAAATTCAGGAAATACTTGAATTTGACTACCAGTTCACTCTGGGCTGTTTTGCCCATTATTATGATTTACATGCCCCAATTATAGGTGATGGTTTTAGTTTCAATGAAGGTTTACATCTAAATTTGGCCCTTGAAGATCCTTCTAATGTTCAGAGGATTAATTATTCCCTTGAATCTCCTGAAAATGTTGTTCTATTAACCGGGGCCAATAGTGGAGGTAAAACCACTCTGCTGGAGACTCTGGCCCAGATAAGCATTATGAGTCAGATGGGGATGCCAGTCTGTGCCAAAGAGGCCTGTGTAATACTGGTTGATGAACTTTTCTTTTTCAGTAAAAAGCGTTCCCTTGATGCTGGGGCGTTTGAATCATTTTTAAGTACATTTATGCCAATAGTTGTCAGGGATGAAGAAAAATTAATACTTCTTGATGAATTGGAAGCAATCACAGAACTTGAAGCAGCAGTTAAAATTATTTCCAGTTTCATAAATTTCATCCAAGACTCTAAATCCTTTGCAATTATTGTGACACATATGGCACGGGAAATTCTTAAAAATACTGATGTAAGAGTGGATGGTATTGAAGCCAAAGGGCTGGATGAGGAATATAACTTAATTGTGGATCGTACCCCTCGGATGAACTACTTCGCAAGGAGCACACCAGAATTGATTCTTAGAATGGTTTACGAAAGGTCCGAAGGGAAATTGAAAGATATTTATGGTAGAATGCTGGAAAAATTCTGATTCCAATCGTGCGATAGTTTAATTAAAAAAATGAAATGGTTATTAAATGAGTGGAGTATTAATTCTTAAATTAGAATATGCTCTAAATATAAACTCCAGAACCCACTAAATAGGTTTGATTTTTGTATTTTGCTCGTTTAATATAGGTTATTTTCTTATAAGGTGTTTCATCTCCAGGTTCAGGCCACATGTACTCTACCCATCCACTTCCACTTTGAGCTGTTTGAATGAACAACTTTCCGATGGGTTTTCCATTTGAATCAACCAGATCGGTCATGTTTTTACCTTCACCTGTTGGATCAGGGGGATACACTACTCTGATACCGTCTAATCTCCAAACAAAAACATAACTATCATTATGAAACCATGACGAACTGCGAAGTTCAGGAAATGCTGATTCTCCTTTTTCATTTATCATTTGAACAGCCTGATCTACCAGAGTAACTAATTCATCTTTTTGCCTATTTTCCAGTTGTTGCTGGTATAAAAAACTAGTAAGAATCACTGCAACTATTAGAAAAACTGAAAAACATGTTATTTTATTCATTTAATTATCCTCAGCTAATAAATTTATTAGTTTATCTCTTCCGTTTTTAATATGATTTTGTATATTAAAAAATATATTTAAATTCAATGATCGAAGATACTTACTCAAGGATTGGAGAAGTAAAAACGTTTTCAAAGGTTAATTAAGTTTTAGTGCAGATCATTAAACTATTATGTCAATAATTAAATCAATGAAACAACAATATCAATATGTAATACACAGTTGATGTCGGAATTATTTATCATCAATACACTCTATTTGTGGGTTGTTGTATGTTTGATGATGTGAACTCAATAATGGATTTTGAAAATAGGGTTGAAAGACTACGCCATGTAGATGAATCAGCTTACTCTATCCTTAAAAAAATTTACAAATTCGATTCTGAAATAGGATTTCAAGTAATTCCTAATTCTTTCGAAAATAAAGTAACAGATTATTTTGGAATGCGGGATACCTCTGGGAATATCATTGAAACTCCTAATAAAGTAGTTAAACGAATTGCAAAACAAAAAATAGTTAAGATAACTAACAGATGGACTGGAGAAAGTACTCTGTTTAATTCCTTAAGGGCTGATAGACCCGGGATAAATAAAAAGGATCTTGAAAAAGAAAAAAAGCATGTTCTGAGGTTAATTAAAAAATCAGAGAATGGATGTGATTTCTGCCAGCCTGAAAAGTATACACCCGAAGATGTTTTCGGGCGAATT
>JAHKLP010000109.1 GCA_020855015.1 Methanobacterium sp. | reverse complement strand
GTGTTAAATAATTAGAGCCTGATTAATTTCAAATATTAACTTTAAAACTGTTTAACCATGGTCTTTATAAAAACATATACTATTGATTCAGGCCTAATTAACATAATATCCCACACTGCCCGGCTTTTTTTACCATAAATTTTATTCGGAGGATAAAAATGCGAAGTTTTGAGAAACTAACTTCTTACATTCCACTTAGAAGGTCTGAATCAGGATCAAAAAATATTGGTCTCCTGGTAGACGGACCAAACATGTTAAGAAAGGAATTCCGACTTAACCTAGATTTAGTAAGGGAAATCATAGCAGAATATGGAAATATGAGGGTAGGTAAAGTTCTGTTAAACCAGTACGCCTCAGACAAACTCATTGAAGCAATTGTAAACCAGGGATTCACCCCCATAGTTGTGGCAGGAGACACCGATGTTTACATGGCTGTGGAGGCCATGGAACTTATTTACAATCCTAATATTGATGTTATAGCTTTAATGACTCGTGACGCTGATTTTTTACCCATCATCAATAAGGCCAAAGAAAATGGGAAAGAAACCATAGTAATCGGTGCTGAACCAGGTTTCAGTGCAGCCCTGCAAAATTCTGCAGATGATGCCATAGTATTGAAACCAGATAAAGCTGAAAAGCTTTTCAAGGAAGACTGAAATGTTTATTAATTCTTCACTTGACGAAGTGAAAAGAAGAGAAAATGCACTAAAATTCATTGCTTCTCTGGTTAAAGAAAAAGGAAGAAGCAGCCTACACGACCTTTCTGGATTAGCCGGCGGATTTCCAGTTGAAGAATCTGATCTTGAACTGCTGGAAACCTATGCTGGTCCAGCTTATTTTTACCAATCACTGCAAAAAGAAGGTATCTTTCACCTTGGTGGTGAGAAAGTATTGGCCTTCAACCGTACCAGTGCCGCAATTTTGGCAACAATAATGGCATTGGTTAAACCTGGAGAAGAAGTAATCCACTATCTACCTCAATTACCATCTCATCCTTCCATTCCACGCAGTGCGAAACTTCAGGGTGCAATTTACAGTGAATATGATAATCTTAAAGATTTCAAATTAGGTGATAAAACAGCACTGGTGGTTATAACTGGTTCCACCATGGACCATCAGATAATTCCCCGGGATGATTTTGAAAAGATAATCCAAATCTCCCATAAGCAGGGAATAAACGTGCTGGTTGATGATGCTTCCGGGGCACGATTGCGAACTGTGGTCTATAACCAGCCCAGAGCTATGGATATGGGTGCAGATCTGGTTGTAACCAGCACCGACAAGTTAATGGACGGCCCAAGAGCAGGTTTGATGGCTGGTAAAATCCAACTCATTGACCAGATAGCAGATAAGGCACACCAATTTGGTCTGGAAGCCCAACCACCAGTGGTTGCCGGTATTGTAAGGGCATTGCAGACTTTCAATCCTCAAAGAATCCTTGATTCAATCAAAAGAAAGGACTCACTACATCATCAATTAAAGGATTTAATGAATTCTTTTGAGAAAACTCCCACAGGGGTGATGATATCTGCAGACGATCTCCTGAAGGAAGTTACAGCACCTGAAACTGATTTATTTGTTTCTGAACGTGAAGTTGCGACTTTAATGGCAATGATACTCCTAAAAGATCATCACATAGTTACCATCCCTGCAGTGGGAATGCCAGGAGTGTCCACCACCATACGCCTGGACCTTGCTTCTCGTGATGCAGAAAATGTGGATAATACTCAAATATGTCATGCAATCAAAGATTCTCTCCAAAAACTTAAAAAAATCATACTTGATGGAGAAAAATGTTTGAAACTATTATATGAACCTGAGGATTGTATCTAGTTCGGGTAATTGTTCAGGAATAATTAAGATACGCATATACTCTTTTTTTTTAAATTAAGTTGATTATCATGATAGAAATAGATGGATCACATAAAGAAGGTGGAGGGGCTCTTTTGAGGGTTTCAACAGCTCTTTCAGCTTTAACCGGGAAGAAGTTTCGTATCAGAAACATCAGGGCTGGCAGGCCAAAACCCGGAATGATGATGCAACACCTGAATGCAGTTCTGGCCATTGGAAAAATTTCCAACGCCCAGATCACTGGATTAGAAACCGGTTCCACCCAGATGGAATTTGTCCCTGGCAAGTTAAAGGGCGGACAATTCCAGGTGGATGTGCAGACTGCTGGCAGCAGCCCCCTGATCCTACAGGCACTGATGATACCGGCCATATTCACACCGGAAGGTGTTGAGATAACAATTAGGGGAGGTACTGATGTACGATGGGCTCCATCAGTGGACTATCTCACTAATGTGACCATCCCCACACTAAAAACAATGGGAGCATCTGTGGACTTGAAATTATTAAGGCGAGGCCATTATCCCAGGGGTGGTGGTTTATTAAAAGCCAACATAAAACCAGTAAAGAAGATAAAAAACTTGAATATCCATAAACTAGAAGTGGATGTAATTAAGGGAATATCACACTCCACAAAACTCCCCCGACACGTTGCAATTCGCCAGGCAGACTCTGCACAAAAAACACTCCACTCAGCGGGTTATGATGCTGAAATTGAAATAGAATCAGAAACTGATGCTCTGGGTCCTGGATCAGGATTAGTGCTCTGGAGTGAGTTTAAAGGTAGGAACATTCCCCGTGTAGGTGCCAGTAGTCTTGGAAAACCAGGTAAACCCGCAGAAACTGTTGGTAGGGAGGCTGCAAATGAGATCTTATCATGCATATCCCAGGGTGCTGCTCTGGACCGGTATATGGGTGATCAGATCATACCCTACCTGGCCATTGCTGGTTCATCATCAGTTAAGATGGAAAAACTCACCAACCACACTCTAACCAACATATACGCAGCTGAGAAATTCACTGACTGCCATTTTCATATCACCGGCAGTCTCGGTGAAGTTGCAGTAATTGAAGTAGAATAAGTTATCCTTTGAGTTAATAGGTTCATCAAAAAAAAGTAAATAAATTCATTTCAGGTGTATACATTCTCCAGAGATAATCTTGCGCAATCTTCCATCATCCATCTCTAGAATAAGCACTCCTTCATTGGTTATTCCAACAGCTTCTCCACGAACCACTTTCCCCTTTTTGTGTACTTCAACATTTGACCCAATCGTTTTGGAGAGTTTCCTCCATTCTGTTAAAATTTCAGGGAAGTCTCCTGTTTTAAAATCGTTATAAAGTTTCTCAAAGTTTTCAAGGAACTTCTGCACTAATTTCACGCTGTAAATTTCCTTTTCCAGTTCCTGTTTTAGGGATGTGGCCCCTTCCCT
>JAHKLP010000029.1 GCA_020855015.1 Methanobacterium sp. | reverse complement strand
TTTAATCATCTAATTTTATGTCTATTCCCACAGGACAGTGGTCAGAACCCATAACATCGGATAGTATGTATGAAGATTCCACATGTTCCATGAATTCCTGGTTCACGAAGAAATAATCCAATCTCCATCCAACATTCCTATCTCTTGCCCGTGTACGGTAACTCCACCATGTGTAATTTTCTGGTTCCGGGTTAAACTCCCTGAATGTGTCCACATAACCATGACTTAAGAATCGATCAATCCATTCCCTTTCAATGGGGAGAAACCCAGATACTTTTTCGTTTTCCTTAGGGCGGGCCAGGTCAATTTCTTGGTGAGCGGTGTTAACATCACCACAGACTACTATATTGCGTCCTTCATCCTTAAGTGAATCTGCATAGTCCAGGAATGAGTCATAGAAGTCTAATTTGTATTGAAGTCTCTCTTCAGACATTTTTCCATTGGGAAAGTAAATATTGAATAGGACAAAATCTCCATAATCAGTTATTAAAGTACGGCCTTCACTATCGAATTTGGGTATTCCCAAACCATTTCGTACTTTTTGAGGTTTTTGGTTGGTATAGGTGGCCACGCCACTGTAGCCCTTGCGTTCTGCCTCTGAAATATACAATTGATAATCATCAATAGCCCTAATATCTGCTGGAAACTGTTTGCGATGGGCTTTAGTCTCTTGGATGCATAATATATTGGGTTTATCTTTCTTGAACCAGTCAAGGAATCCTTTTCTGTGTACAGCCCGGATTCCATTTACATTCCATGATAATATTCTTAATGTTTTCATTTTCCACCTCAAATTTTTGGTTAGTTAATGGTTCATTAGCTGCTTTCTTATTATAATAATCACACTATATCCTTAAATCATCTATTACTATCCACTAGCGCTCTAATTTTATCGATTTCAAATTTTCTTTGGAATAAAGGAGATTTTTCATCCTTATAGACGTTTAGATTATCCTCAAAGGTTCTCTTATTAAGATTTTTGTAAAAGATTCCTAGTGGATACTCTCTAGTTTCAATGGCCCTGCTGAATGCCATATTTCTGTCCAGGGGATCATGGTCTTCTTCCAGGTAATAGGTATGTTCCTTAAACCATTTCTTGGTGTTAACCCTGTTGAAGGTTACACACGGCTGAAATATGTCCACCAATGAGTATCCTTTATGCTTTATGGCTTCTTTGAAAATTTCAATGGTTTGTTTACGATCTCCACTGTATACTCGGGCCACGAATGATGCATCAAGAGCAATAGCCACACTCAATGGATTGAATGGTTCTAAAAAAACCCCATCCACTTGTAGGGGTGTGTTAAAAGCTTTCTGGCTAGTTGGTGATGCCTGTCCCTTGGTGAGGCCGTAAACCATGTTATTATGTACCAGATTGGTTATATTAGGGTTACGCCTTACAGTATGCATGAAGTGGTTTCCGCCCTCCCCATACATACATCCATCCCCACTGACATCAATAACCGTTAATTCAGGGTTAACTGCTTTAATTCCCGTAGCTGGAGATAGTGATCTTCCATGCAATCCATTAAAAACATTTCCTCTAATGTAATGTGGGAGTTTGCCGGCTTGTCCTATGCCTGATACGAAAACCAGATTTTCTGGTAGAATTTCAAGATCAGCCAGGGCTTTCTTGAGGCTGCGCAAAATTGAAAAGTTACCACAACCAGGACACCAGGCCACATCCGCTTCTGTCATGTCATAATCTTTGGGTTTCATTTTGACACCCCCATCACAGACGGAATATCCGTATCACTTATTTCCATGAATTTTTTCAGGCTTCGTTCTACTTCTTCAACTGAAAATGGCATTCCATCATATTTCAAAAGCTTTTCCTGAATTTTAAGACCAGTTTCAAGTTGTATGAGGTTAGCCATTTGTCCCTGGGCATTATTTTCAAATATTATCACATCTTCAGCTCTTTCCAGATATTCTGTCACACTTTTGTGGAAAGGATAAATTTGTTTGAAATGGAGGAAACTGATTTTTCTATTAGGATCTGTTTTTATTATGTTTTCTAAAGCCTCCCGGATTGGCCAGTAGGTAGATCCCCACCCAACGACCAGACATTCGTAGTCAGAAGGCCCGATGAGTTCTGGTGGAATAGCATCTTGTTTCATCTGGTTGAATTTCTTTAATCGTTTATCAACCATTTGTCTTCTTAAAACAAGATCTTCAGTTATATGTCCTTCTTCATCATGCTCATCAGAGTCCACAACAACCAAACCCTCCCCATACCCTGGTATTCCCCTGGGAGTTATTCCATCCTGGGTTATAAGATATCTTTTGTATTCTGAGTTGGTTTTTATCAGATAATTTTCATTCTGAACATCATTCAGAGGTAGTGATGGGATGTTGTAATAGCAATCTGCGAAGTACTGATCTGTGAGGATGAAAACTGGGATTTGATATTTTTCGGCCAGGTTAAATGCTTTTTGAGTTAATATAAATGCATCTTCCAGTTTTCCTGGTGCAAATATGATCCTGGGAAACTCTCCTGTTCCTGAGTATAATGCTAGGTTAAGATCTTCCTGGCTGGTGCGGGTGGGAAGTCCTACTGCCGGACCCGGCCTCTGGGCTATATAAACAACCACTGGAGTTTCTATCATCCCTGCCAAACCCACTCCTTCTTCCATAAGAGCAAATCCACTTCCTGATGTGGCCACAATGCTCCGAGCACCGGCATAAGACGCGCCTAGAGCCATGTTAATAGCGGCAATTTCATCCTCTGCCTGCTCATAAATGAGTTCAAAATCATTGGCATGGGCTGCCAGGAATCCCTGTAAAGGAGTTGATGGAGTCATAGGATATGATGACATGAATCTACAACCTCCAGCGAGACATCCAAATCCTACAGCATCAGTACCATTTATAAAAAGCTCATCTTTAACTTCTAAGTTTACAGAAAGTTTTAATTGATTTTTTCCTGATATAAAATCCATTAATTCCCTGCCAATATCATAACCGGCTTCTCCTGCCTTTAAATCATTCTGAAGTATCTCATCACCTTTACGGGCGAAGATATCATGGATAAGGCTGTTGAATATCTCCTTGGGAATGTTTAAAATACAGGATAAGACACCTGCTGCAATTACATTGGCAAATATGAGGCCTCCCATTTCCTGGGCAGTTTTTATGAGGGGAATCTCCAAAAAATTGTAATTTTGATCTATTTCAAGTTGACTCTTCTTTTGAGATTTTTGAGTATTACCCTCTCCGAGTGATTTAATGTGCTCTGAATCACCTATTATGAAGGTATCTTGGGATATTCTATCTTCTAAATGTTTTATAGCTCCTGAACTTAGTGCAAAAAGAATGTCAATTCTTTTAACATATGAAGAGACTCTATGGGATGATACTCTTATCTGAGTGGAATTCTGACCACCTCTAACCCTCGACATGTACTCTTTGGTGGAAAAAATATTGTAACCACTACGTTTAATGGCTTGAGCCAGGATTGTCTCCACAGTCTGAATTCCCTGACCTGCTTCACCACACAGAACCACAGAAATATCGTCTTTTTTGGACAGAACAGTCATTTATTCACCCCTATAATCATATACACTTATTAAAGCCCCACTAATCACTTAATTAAAGTTTACCCAATAGTTTACATATCAATAATTTGTTTCTCGATTTACTTAAAATTTGAGTATTAAAAATTGATCTTTATTGAATTTAAAAAAATGAGAATAAAAGAAATATAGTAATTAAAAAGAAAAATGGGTGAAATTTTTCGGGAAAATCCATATAAGGGCCAATACACAGATTACTTATGAATTTTCTAGATTATAAAGTGTTATCAGGGTTAACCCAATATAATTCCCCTAATAAGCAATGAGTTCCCCAGTTATTATCCTGCGTCTATTATAGGTCAATGTTTTTTTGAGCCCATTGAACACCTGTTTCCAGTATTTCAAGATTAACATTGACTAGTTTAGGTTTTTTATGGAAAGTATGCTCTACAGCCTCTTTGAACACGTTTTCAGGAAGATTAGTTGTTCCCATAGCCATAAGCACTCCCAGCATTACTGTGTTAGCAGCTCTTGGCACTCCATGTTCCTTAGCCAGTTTTCGGGCTGGAACAGCTATTGCCTTTAAACCTTCTGGAACAAGACCTTCAATATCCTTAAAACGGGTTATACGCTGGTCAAAGAGGATTAATCCATCTTTCTTAACCTTTGTGGCAAATTTTTCAAGTGCCGGTCTGTTTAAAGCTACAAGAATGTCTGAGGTTTGTATTACTGGTGAACCGATGGTCTCTCCCGAAATCACCACCGTACAATCAGAGGTTCCTCCTCGCTGTTCTGGTCCGTAGGCAGGATACCATGAAACATGTCTTTGATCATTACAGGCAGCCTGGGCAAGTGTAATTCCCATACTTAAAACACCCTGACCTCCAAATCCTGCTATCCTTACCACTTTTCGCTGGAATGATGGGTCATCCCTGGCTTCCCAGGATGTGTCCTCCTTGACTTCAAAGATTCTATCCAGTGATTCCTGTGAGAAGTCACTGGATGCCCTGCAAAGGGTTTCAGCGTCTTTTCTCCGGTCTCGGAAGTTTTTTACTGGGAATTCGTTACTCATTTCATTATTAACAAAATCTTCACAT
Organism: Methanobacterium sp.; assembly: GCA_020855015.1. Taxonomy (GTDB): domain Archaea; phylum Methanobacteriota; class Methanobacteria; order Methanobacteriales; family Methanobacteriaceae; genus Methanobacterium. Next base: position 11,290 of record JAHKLP010000029.1, on the reverse strand, counting down.
CCCTGAGCATCCATTCTTAGGTTAGTTGGGCATGGTGAAAGCACTTCCACAAAAGCATATCCTTTGCCATCCCTCTGAACTTCAAGGGCTTTTTTAACAGCTATTTTAGCCTTTCGGATGTTTTTTGGATCTGAAACAGCAACTCTCTCAATAAAAACAGGCGCATCCAGGTTGTCCAGCAATTCAGACATATGTAAAGGGTAACCAGTGTAACGGGGGTCTCTTCCACCCTGACAGGTTACAGTGACTTCTCCCACAAGTGTGGTGGGTGCCATTTGCCCTCCAGTCATACCGTAAACTGTGTTGTTCACGAAGAATACAGCCATCTTTTCCCCACGGTTTGCAGCCTGGATGGTTTCGTTCAATCCGATTGATGCTAAATCACCGTCTCCCTGGTACAGTATCACCACTGCATCTTCTTCAGCACGTGATAGACCTGTTCCCACTGCCGGGGCGCGACCGTGGGCCACTTGGACATGACCACAGTCAAAGTAATAGTAGGCAAAAACTGCACATCCCACGGGACTGGTCATCACTGTTCGGTTCTGGATTCCCAAGTCATCAATAGCCTCTCCTATGAGTTTATGGAGTATGCCATGGCCACATCCAGGGCAGTAGTGAGTGGCAGTGGGTGCACTACCTCCTTTACGTGTGTACTCCTTAAGGATGGATTTGGGTTTCTGGATGATCTTCTCATCAGATTTGACCTCAGGGTAGATATCTTCTTTCTGGATGTTTCCATTTCCCGACATCTAGCTACCCCCTACCATTTCATGAATCTTATCAACTATGCTTTTCTGGTCAATGAGGTTTCCTCCCATCCTATTTACCAGTTCTACAGGGCACTGACATCCTATTGATAAGGTTATATCCTCTTTCATCTGCCCATTACTCATCTCCACAGATAAGAATTTGCATTCTCTAGTAGCAGCAATTTGGTGGAGTTCTTTAACTGGGAATGGGAATAATGTCTTGAGTCGGAACAATCCTGCTCTTATTCCCTCTTTTCTAACCTGATCAACTGCCGAACGGGCTACACGGCTGCTGATACCATAGGCTACCAGAATAATCTGAGCATCATCCATCATGTATTCCTCGTATTCCACTTCATTTTCCATTATTTTCTGGTATTTATCCTGTATCCTGTAGTTAAAGTCTTCTAACTGATCAAAATCCAGGAAAATACTGGTTACCAAGTTTTCTCTGGTTTCTTTGTTGCCTCTGACTGCCCATGATTCATCGAATGTTGGTTTGATTGATTCTGAAGGGAAATGAAGCCTTTCCACCATTTGTCCTAATACTCCATCTGCCAAGACAACTGTGGGGTTTCTGTATTTCTCAGCCAACTGGAATGCTTTCATGGTACAGTCACACATCTCCTGCACAGAATTAGGGGCCAGAACTATGTTACGATAGTTCCCATGACCCCCTCCTTTAACCAATTGAGTGTAGTCAGCTTGTTCTGGTCCAATATTCCCAAGACCCGGACCTGCACGCATAATATCCACAATAACACATGGAAGTTCTGCTCCTGCCAGGAAAGACATACCTTCCTGCATAAGACTAATTCCAGGACCTGAAGAAGCAGTTATTACTCTATGTCCCGCTGCAGCTGCTCCGTATACCATGTTGATAGAGGCTTCTTCTGATTCTGCTTGTACGAATTTTCTGCCCACCTGGGGAAAGTAGAGTGATGCTTCGTGTAAAATTTCTGAGGCAGGGGTTATGGGATATCCAAAGAAGCAATCACATCCAGCATACATTGCCCCTATTATAACTGCAGTGTTACCCTTTATTAGCTGGATTGTCATTTTTCTCCCTCCTCTTCCTCTTTATTATTTTTCAAATTTTCATTAGCCTTCCTGTTTATTCTTCGGGGTATGTGAACTTCCACCGCCAGTGGCTCTGGACATGTGTAGTAGCAGTCTCCGCAACCATTACACCCTTTGCCAGTGTATTCTGCATAGTGATAGCCTCGTTCATTTATGTCATCACTCATTTTGAGGACACCCTGACGGCATGCGATTATACAGCGTTCACATGCCTTACATTCCAGTTGGTTGAAAACTGGATATGGTTCTTTCTTTCTTTTAGTCATGATCTATCTTCATCCTTAAAGTCTTCAATTTATGATCTTCATCTTTAATCTCTAAAATCACTGTTGATATCAGCATCATGATCCAAAAAAATAAAAAAATATTATCATTGGAACGGTGAAAACTAAAAGAATCACACGAACACGGTTTTCTACTGTTCCTGGTCTTTTTCTCTGATTTCAACTCGTCTGATTTTACCACTGATGGTTTTTGGCAATTCTTCCACGAATTCAATGACCCTGGGATACTTGTATGGTGCAGTAACCTGTTTAACATGGTCTTGAATTTCTTTTGCCAGTTCATCAGAAGCTTCATAGTCATTGGTAAGTACAATGGTGGCTTTAACCACTTGTCCCCTTACAGGGTGGGGAACACCAGTTATTGCGCATTCCAGTACAGAAGTGTGTGATATAACTGCGCTTTCCACTTCGAATGGACCTATGCGGTATCCTGAACTTTTGATCATGTCATCGTTTCGTCCGACGAACCAGTGATATCCGTCTTCATCCATCCAGGCAGTATCACCAGTATGATAATATCCATCATGCCATGCTTTTTCAGTTCTTTTTTCTTCCATGTAATATCCCTGGAATAAACCTGGCGGATTACCTTCTGCAGTTTTGATAACGATTTCTCCTTCTTCACCCACATCACATATATTGCCCTCATTGTTCATGAGGAGTATATCGTATTTTGGGCCGGGTTTGCCCATGGATCCTGGTCTTGGTTCCATCCATGGAAAGTTAGCAATGCAAACCACACATTCAGTCTGTCCGTAACCTTCCATCAACCTCAAGCCGGTTAATTCATAAAATCGGTTGTAAACCTCCGGATTTAATGGTTCTCCAGCAGTAACAGCGTATTTAAGTTTTGAAAAGTCATAACCCGAGAGATCTTCTTGAATTAGGAAACGGTAAATGGTCGGAGGGGCACAAAAGGTGGTTACACCATGATAAGTTAATTTTTCCAACATATTCTCTGCATCAAATCGATCATAATCATAAACAAACACTGCTGTGCCTAAAAACCACTGGCCATAAATCTGACCCCACATGGCCTTAGCCCAGCCAGTGTCAGCCACAGTGTAGTGTAATCCCTCGTCCATGACATTCTGCCAGTGCGCAGTGATTATGTGTCCAAAAGGGTATGTGTGATCGTGCATGATCATTTTAGGCATTCCCGTGGTTCCTGATGAGAAATAAACCAACATGACTTCATCATTTTTGGTTCCTGCATCCCCAGTGGGGCGTTGAAATTCTTTTGATGCGTTTGCAATTTCTTTCCTAAAATTCATCCACCCTTCCCTATCCTCTTCTCCCACAATGACTTTCAATAGTTCCTTGTCCCCCAATTCTTTATGTGCTTCATCAAAGAATTCTGGAACACCATCTTCAGCTATGCATACCACCATTTTGATGCCTGCTTTCTCAACACGGTATACTATATCCTTGGTTTTGAGCATGTGGGTGGCAGGGATGGTTATGGCTCCTAATTTGTGCAATGCCAATATGCAGAACCAGAATTCATAGCGACTTTTTAGGGTAAGCATTACCCTGTCTCCTTTTTTTATACCCTGCTTTTGGAAGAAGTTGGCAGCCCGATCTGAGTATTCCTTCAGTTCTTTGAAAGTGAATTTACGGTCTGTGTTATCATTGCACCATACCATGGCAACTTTTTCTGGTTCTATGCGTGCGTATTCATCCACTACATCATAGGCAAAGTTGAAGTTTTCTGGGATTTTTATATTGAAATTATCTTTAAAGTCATTGTATGACTTAAAATCAACTTTTGAAACAAATTTATCCAGTAAAGATGGCATTTTAATCACCGATATTATGATCCTCGTTTGAATCCTGATTAATCCATTTATGCTTAGATTAAATCATTAAGTTTTTACATCACTATAGCCAGAAATCGGGCGGTTTTATTCTCCAAAGCTTCCATGGCATGCTCATATGATGAATCAAAGAAAATTGAGTCTCCTTCATGGAGAATGATTTCATTATCATGAATGTAAATTTTAAGAGTTCCTTCCAGAATATAGTTAAATTCCTGTCCTGGGTGTGTGTTGGTTGAAGGTTTACTACCATCACTTCTAGGTTCTACAGATACAATAAATGGTTCTGCTTTTTTGTGTATGAACTTTTCAGCAAGATTTTCGTACTGGTACTGTTTTCTACGACCGACTTCCACCCCTTTTCCTTTTCGAGTTACACTGAATATGTGCATTCGGGTTTCTTCCCCAGTTAAAAGGAGTCCCATATCAACTTGCATTTTATGAGCTATTTCAAATAGAATACTGGCTGGAATGTCTTTTTTACCTTCTTCATACTCCTGATATATTTCCCGGGATACTTCAAGGTAATTTGCCATATCCTGAATACTGATATCTGAGAGCTCTCGAAGCTCCTTTACCCGCAGCCCTATTTCCTTCATTTTCTCTTTCATAACAAAAACCTCACATTAAATGCGGTTTAGTCTTTATATTAGGCTCCTTGGCTGGATAGCCATGGTTTATAAAAACAATAGATTTATGGAATATAATAATCTAATTGAGCTCCAATTTATTTAATGATTATGTGAGAATTATATAAATATTTTATAATGATTGTTAATGACAATTTATTCTGCTAGTATAAATAAATTACCAATTGAAAAATCACTCCCCATTACCCAACTCAAAAACAGTTAAACTGAGCAACTACCAATTTATAAGTAGGGGATCATCATGGAACTTGACATCAAAATTGTTAAATTGGAAGCACCTAAAGATTGTAATCTTATCCTGGGCCAGAGTCACTTTATAAAAACTGTTGAAGACCTTCATGAAGCCATAGTTAATACCATACCTCAGGCAGAGTTTGGTCTTGCCTTTGGAGAGGCTTCAGGAGATTGTTTAGTGAGAACATCAGGGAACAGTGAGGATCTGGAAAAATTAGCCAGTACCAAGATGCTGGAAATGGGTTGTGGTCATAGTTTTCTGATTTTTCTGCGAAATGCCTTTCCCATCAACCTAACTCAACGAATCAAGAGCGTTCCTGAAGTAGTGAATCTATTCTGCGCAACTGCCAACCCAGTACAGGTTTTAATTGTGGAATCTGAACAAGGTAGAGGGATAATCGGAGTTATTGATGGTTCAAAACCCAATGCTTTAGAAACAAAGGATGATGTGGTTTGGAGAAAAAAATTCCTGCGAGACATAGGTTACAAATTATAAAAAAATAGGAATAATATAAGGGGGTACACAACGTGTCAAATATCGTTTTCCACCGTGTCAGTGGCAGTAGAAGAAAAGACAAATCATTAGATGTGGATGATAAATTCATATCTCTCCAGAATAGAAGGGACAGGGCGATGGTTGTTAAATTCAAAGGCCCTGAAGAGAAAATAATGGAAATATATCACTTTTTTGATGGTTTAGATGATATGGAAACTGTGCCCATTGACATAGACAATACAGGCCCAGTTGAACATTATTTCAGAGGAATATCACCCATCAAAGATGATACAGACGATGGTTTACCTGTTAAAAATTTCAGCGTTACACTACAACTGAGAAGAGAACTTATTTAATAATTATTAGCGTGTTTCTCAAATATAGCAGGGATATCATCAGGAGATTCAAATGCGGTAGTGCTTTCCATTGCAGATATTTTTTCCACATGTTCGGCATCCTCTTTGGTGATATTTAACTCCAGATATTTTCCATTAGGGAGTTTAGTGGTAACTATGCCCTCTCTAAAGTCAGTGGGCATTATATATAGTGGAGTTCTAGTCTTCTGACCCATGATCGCTGCATTGGACAGTAGAGTATCTGCAATGCGCAGAGATATTTTAGCCACGGTATTGGATGTTGCCGGAGCAATCAACAGAAATCCGTATCTTCCCATTTGGATCTGACCTGCTAGGAAAGGGGCATTTGAATTTATTTCAGTCCAAGTCTTATCGAATTTAGTTTCGAGAGTGGTGGAGAGGTTATAGTACTTTAAAACCTGGTCTCCAGCTCTTGATATAAACACTCGGATGTCAAATTGTTTACGATACTCATCCCTCATCTGTTGCATGATCTCCACTGTTTCAACCAGTTTCTCACCGCTCCCAGTAATCCCCCAAGCAACTTTTCTTTTTTTCTTCATGATCATATTTATTATAATAATTCCATAATTTATTTTTCGCTAGATTTACATGATAAATATAAAAAGAAAATGAATATTATACGAAAATCTAAAAATCATCAAAATAGTTGAGGATATGTTAGAGATTAAAACTAAACAATAAATAAATAATTACCAGATTAACGCAACAGGTGGTGTTAAAATAGAAAATAACAGTGCTAAAGATAACAAAACAAATGAAAAATCCAAAAAATCAAAGGAAAATGAAAAAATTGAAACTTGCTACACTTGTGGCAAAAAATTTGATATGAACAAAGAAGATGGTAGCCGCTACCGTTACGAGAAATTTCCTCTTTGTGCATATTGTGCTGAATTTTATGGATTTTACTTTGACGACCCTGGACAAAAAAGGAAAGAATAACCTTAAACCTTTATTCTTTCTAATCATATCCCTACTTTAATAATTACTAATTTTCTAAATGTTTATTAACCAAAGATATGCCCCATTCTGCCATTTTTCTGGCATCATCCACATTTTTGGACTCTGCAAAACATCGAAAGATGGGCTCTGTGCCTGAAGGACGTATAATGAGCCATCCTTCATCTCGGAAAATTTTAACCCCATCTGTGGTGTCCACTTCATATTCCTGAGTGTCTGCCGCGATTTTATCCATGATCTCCTGTTTACGATCATCAGGACATTCTGCTTTCATCTTCACTGATTGGTAGGCTGGGAGTTCTGCCACCAGCTGAGAAAGAGGTTTAGATGTTAAGGCCATAATTTCCACAATTTTAGCTGTTGAAAGGGCAGCATCTCGGCCATAAACAAAATCAGGGAATATTAGCCCACCATTTTCTTCTCCCCCAAATAAACCATCGCTTTCTTTCAGTTCTCTGGCTACCAGAAGGTCTCCCACCCTGGTTGCGGTTACAGTTCCACCAAATTCTTCAGCAATATCATAAATGGCTGATGATGTGGCCACTGTAGTAACAATTAGTCCACCCTGGTTCTCCTGGAGTAATTGCTTCTCCACCAATGCAAAGGTTTTATCCCCCATTACAAAGCTTCCTTTCTCATCTATGCAGATAGTCCGATCTGCATCACCGTCATGGGCAATACCCAGATGGGCCCCAGTTGCTTTAACAGTTTTTATCAGCTCTTGGAGGTTGTCTTCTGTTGGTTCTGGGTTTCTTCCCGGGAAAAATCCGTCTGGTTGACAGTTTAATGTGGTGACTTCGCATCCCAGTTTGCGAAGAAGGTAAGGTGTAGTGAAACAGGCTGCTCCACTACCACAATCGACGATAACCTTGATTTTGGCATTTTTGATGGCATTGTGATCCACACGTCTTAATACTTCATCAATGTATTCGTCAATTAAGCCCTCATTACTGGTTACTTCCCCTATTTCATCATAGGAAACCCTTGAAGGGTTTTCGTTGAAAAACATACCCTCAATTTCCAGTTCCATTTCTTCAGGGATTCCGATTCCGTCTTCGTCAACAAATTTGATGCCATTATACTGTGGAGGGTTATGGGAGGCGGTGATTATCACACCACCATCATAGTAATTTCTTACTGCGTATTGTACTGCTGGAGTGGGTAAGATTCCCAGATCAATTACTTTACATCCTGATGAAAGTAGTCCTGCTATAACAGCGTGTTTTATGAGAGTAGTGGATGTCCTGGGATCCCCACCTACTGCTACCCTCCCCTTGACAAGTGTTCCGTAAGCTGAGGCTAATTTTGATGCGAATTCTGGTGTTAATTCTTTGTTGGCGATTCTCCGAACCCCGAATGTTCCGAATAATTTCTTCATAAAAAGCACTTCCCAATAACTGTAAATATTTTTTTTATTGTTATGGCTATTAATTTCACAATCTGCTTTAGATATCTACTCTCCAAACTTTATAATCTTTGTTCTGATAAACCAGTTTAAAATAATCAAGATGAACCATAGGAGATGATTCTACCAAGTATCCTATATTATCCCTTATTAAATCTTCCTTGGTATAATTTCCAGTGTAATACATTTCACGATTTAAAACCTTAACCATACCCGGATGGTAGCCCCCAGTTGAAACAGGCTGCCTTGAAACAGAAACAATTACCGGGTCAATACCTTCAGAAAGCGACATTACTACTCTTTTTTTATCTCCGTTCTCATGAAACCATTGAGCTAAATCTAATTGAGAATCATTCACCATTGGTTTTATTGACACGGCACAAAATAAAGCAGAAAGAACAGCTGCAAAGATTATTAAAAGAGCCAAATAGGTAGTTAATTTGGGGTAAATGGTTCTTTTTTTGATGGAAATGGATCTCAGATATTCCAATCCAAGTGCAGCTAGAATAACAGCCGGAAATACGGCAAAATTCAAAATCCTATCAGCTAAAATTGAAATACCAATTAAATAGGCGTTGCTCAATATTAATATGAATAAAAACCAAGATAGGATTAGAATTTCCCTTTTAGACATCTTTTTTAAATAATCTCCTTTAAAACCATTTTTTATGGTATTGATCATCCATATACTGACAAAAATAATGATAGGCACTCCGAAAGTACCTATTATTATTATAAAATAGTCATGGGGGCTCTGAAAAACCGACTGAGGATTGTGAAAAACATATCCGTGCTGAAGCCATAAAGGAAGCAACCAAATAGAACACAACAGTAAGGTAATTCCTAAAAAGATCCCCAAACATCTTTGACCTATTTTCTCCCCCCTTAATTTTAAGGTTAGTGTAAAAGAGATTACCACTCCCACCATCATTAACGCAGTCAAACTATGGGTTAAAGATATCAACCCACCAATCAGACCAGCTATAAAAGCATATTTCCAGTTTTTTTCTTCCCTAGCATGGAAGTAAAAATACAATGCTAAAGGTAGAAGTATTAAGGCCAATGTTTCAGGTAGGGGTAGCATTGACCGGTGGAATAACACTGTGAAAAAAAGGAGAAATCCAGCCATTACTCCCACTCGCCAGTTGTAAAGCTTTTTACCAACATAAGTGAATGATAAAACCAGGAAAAACGATAATATTGGCTGCAAATATTTGGAACTCAGGAAAACGTCTACTTTGAATACCGTAACAATGGTTGCAAGAAGATAATGAAAAATTGGGGGATAATATATGGGCCTTCCGAATGGTGCATAGGTTAAAGAGTCCCATAAAGTTAAACCACTCTCCAAATACAGTTGGGCCATATGGGTATGGTAATAGATATCCCAGCTTAATGGCCAATGATACTTAAAGGTGGGTATCAATGCTATGATAAAAGCCACTATAGCAGGAGTGAACAATATGTACATTGGATTTATCTCAGAGAGCTTAGGATAGTTCATCCAAACACCATTATTCATGTTTATGACAATATTTAATTTAATATCATACTCCTTCTATATAGTAATCTGTTGATTTATAACAATTATAGGAAAATAAATGAAAGTCATAACTATTATTCCTGCATATAACGAAGAAAATACCATTGAAAAGGTAGTAAAGTGTGCTAAAAAATACTCTGAAGTAGTAGTTATTGATGACGGATCCACTGATCAAACATCATCTTTAGCAGGAAATGCGGGAGTAAAAATCATTAAACATTCCAGAAACATTGGAAAAGGAGCTGCAATAAAAACTGGTTTGCAATATGCAATTGAAGGTGATTTCGACTTGATGGTTATTTTGGATGGGGATGGACAACATGACCCTCACTGCATACCCTTATTGCTTAAGGGAACAAAAAATGCTGATGTAATTATAGGCTCCCGATTCATTAACAGCACCCCTCAAAACATGGCCATCCCCCGCCGTATTTCCAATGGAATTACCACACGCCTGATAAGATATGTTACTGGTTACCAGATTACCGACAGCCAGTGTGGTTTTAGGGTAATTTCAAAGAAAGCAGCCCCATTTTTTGTGGATATAACCTATAATGACTATGTTTACGAGTCAGAAGTTCTCTTTAAAGCTTCTAAAAATAATTTAGTTGTGAGTGAGATGCCTATTGAATGTGTATATGGTAATGAAAAGTCATATATCCGATTCAGACACGTTATTCATTACACAATATTTATTTTACGACTTTTAATGGGGAAATTTCTAGGGAGGATCAAATCTTGAAACGATATTACGTTTTTCTGGTTAGTATCCTGCTACTTGCAGTACTGATCATGTGGATAGGTCCCCAAAAAATGTGGGATGTTATAAAAACTGCAAATGTGTGGTTAATACTCCTCGCAGTTTTCATACATCTTTTTGTAGTGTGGATACGCTCTTTAAGATGGGGTTACATTATTAAACAGCCCTGGGAGTTCAAGAAAAACTTTATCGTAAAGACCATTGGACTTTTTGCTGGTAATTTCACACCCATGCGTACAGGGGGCGAGGTTTTGAGTGCAGTAGCCGGCAAAAAAATCAATCAAATAACTCTTTCTGAGGGTTTATCTGCAGGTCTGACCGAAAGATTCTTCGACAGCATTATAGTGGCAGTTTTATTAATAACCTGCGCATTTTTAATTCCTAAAGTTAGATTAATAGCTATTTTTGGAGGTTTAGTATCATTAGTACTTTTAATATTAATATATCTTATTAATTGGAGAGAAGATACTAGTTTATGGATTTATAACCGAATACACTCTATTTTGAGATTTTTACCAATTTCTGAAGAATTTGTGGAAAATTTTTATCATAAATTCACCAGTGGATTGAAAAGCATAGTAGAATACACCAGATCATTTAGTAGCTTAAAGAATCTGTTAATAGTACTGTTTCTGACTGCAGGATCATGGATTTTTGAATGTGTGCGTCTTTATGTGGTATTCATTGCATTTAATGTGGAAATTAGCTTTGTGGCCATTATAATCATTTTTCTCCTGGCCAATATAATTGGAATAATATCTGTTCTTCCCGGAGGTATTGGTTCTATTGAATTATCTCTTACTGGACTTTTCATGCTATTCGGAATTTCCAGCACATTGGGAGGGAGTATAGCAATGGTAGATCGACTAGCCTCATTCTGGGTGGTAAGTGCCCTGGGAATAATATTCTCAGCTTATTATGCCCGTGATATT
>JAHKLP010000119.1 GCA_020855015.1 Methanobacterium sp. | reverse complement strand
TAGTGGAAAATACTTCTAATATAAAAGAAAAGATTTCTGAGATTGTGGAAGGCATTAATTCAGTTTAAAAAATTTTCCTATTGATAATATTCATTATTTTTCCATTTTCACAATCCAAATATCGAAAAATATTATTCTTACTAAATTCTAAACTCATATAGATTTCTAAAGTCATAGAGGTGAAAAGTATGTTGGAGTCAAATGGATACGATGTCATATCTGGCAAATTAAAGGAACATCTGGGTCTGGAAAGATCACCAGTTGCCATAAAATTCGTTTTAAGAGAAGAAGATATCCCTGAAGGAATTCCAAAGGCCGCTGAAAAAATGCGCCACTGTGAATTGGTGTTAAAAGCAAGTGGAGGGGATACTTTTTATGCCACAGCCGAAGAACAGATGTGTAAAGGAGGTTCATCTGCCATTGGCCTTGAGGAAGCACCTGCTAAAGTTAAAACTGGGGAGTTTTATTATGAATTAGGACGTTTCTCCAGCATAGCATCAGCTAAAAAAACAATGGACTCCATTCCTAAAATTGACCAGATTATGTATGCATTGGTTTATGCACCTCTGGAGAAAGCAACTTTCGACCCGGATGTTATTGTAATCTTTGCAAACCCTGCCAAGGCCATGATATTGGCACAGGCCTTAGTTTACACAATGGGTGGAAGAATGGAAGCAGACTTTGCTGGAATCCAGTCAATATGTGCCGATGCGGTTGCTGGACCATTCACACGCCGCCGACCCAATATTACCTTAGGATGCAGTGGGTCCCGACAATATGCTGATGTAAAAGAGGATGAGGTTATTATTGGCCTTACTGGCGAAAATATTGGCTGTGTGATTAACGCACTGGAAAATATGAGCTAGAATCATATCTTCTATTTTTTTATCAACTAGATTCAATTTTTTTTTTATAATCCATAAATAGTGAATATGTCTTAACCTCAAAAATCAGTATTCTTAAATTTCATTTCTTCTCATTCAAAAGCCTTAAAACTTTAAGATAATCCTCGTAACGATTAATGTTGATTAATTCTAATTCATTCTGTCCCTGAACCCCATAAAGTGAAACACCATCAGCAACCATCCCCTTCAGGATCGGATTCAGATTATCCTCCTTGCCCTGAAGATACTGTTCAAGCAGAGAAGAATGGCATGCGAATGGCATCCCTAACCCTCTGGCACTATCCAAGTAACCAGTTTCGCCACGAGCAAGGATGGTAACAGTATTTCCTGGTTCTGGGCTTTTAAAGAGTTGATCAATGAGATTTTGCATTGTCTTTTTGGTAACTGTGGGCTGGTCCCCTGCTAAACATAGACAATAATCATATTTCGCGTTTAAAACACCATTTAAAAGAGTCTGAGATAACTCAACATTCACATCAGGGTTTTCAATGGTGATGAGTCGAGAATCATTTATTTCATCTAATGAAGGATATAAATCTTCCATAAAATGTCCTAATACAATAATACACTCATCTAAATCGGTCTCTAGTGCTTTTTTAACCGTAGTTGTTAGAATCGGTTCATTATTTATTTTTAAAAGTAGTTTGTGTTTTATTTCCATTCCTTTATTATGGAGGTCTTCCCTCATCCTTCTGTTTTTACCGGCTGCAGTAATAATGCACGATATACCTTTCATTGGTCATATGCTCCTTAAAAAGAAGATGGAAATGGGAAAATATCAATTGAGCTTCACTATTTTAGTGTAGACAACCGTCCCAGCTCCACTTCCTTCGGTCCACATTACAATTTTTATAGGGTAATTCTTATTATTGTAGACTGAAACATCCCCTGTGGGGCTAACACCATATGCAATTGATAAGTGGTCCCATTTAATGCCGCTAGGTGTTGGTAATCCTGCTGCTCCAATTGCATTGCGCATCGATCTGGCTGCCGGGCAAACTCCGTGAACTGCATAATTTCCGGTAGCATTTGGATCATAAACTCCCTCAAAGTAAACATTTAGTTTTCCATGGGATGATGATCCCGGAGGCACTATGGTGCCATTCCAGGCCTTTGAGAAACTCATGGCATTGTAACCACGGGCTGCATCCCCATATTCTGGGTACGATCCTATAGATTCACCAGTACTGGCGATTGATTTTTCTTCATGAGGTCCCATATATGCCATTACTGGAGAGCCACCAGGATAGTTCTTCATGTAGGTTAATGTATTATCACCGAAGAAGGTTTGAATCTTTTCTGGGGGGACCATATTACGTCCATCGTTAAAGTTTGACAGAGAATAGTCCAGATAAATAATATCACCCTCATCAGAACTGTTGTACCATTCCTTAATGGTTTCTGAGTTAGCATAGTTGTGTGGTATTGTTTCATTATTTATCTCAGAGATAGATACTACCTTTACAGCAGTTCCAGATGGTCCTCCTTCTTTAATCTCAATACCCTCTTTTTTCTTTATTCCTATAGTATAACCAGTTTTATAGCCCCACACAAAGGTGCCAGGGGGTTTAACTACTAACTGTTGACCTTCAACACTTACAAAACCAGGACCTTCAATTCCCTGAGCAATTCCCTGAGGTGATATATTGCTCCCGGCAATTTTCAAGAGAGGTGTTTCCACCGATCCGGTTAAAATTCCATTTAAAATCTGCAAATACTTATCTTCATTCATTAAACTATTTAGATAATTAAAATGGTATATAATTGGCACTTTCCTGATTTTATCATTATCAATTACTTTCATTCCATTAACTACGGTGTCACCGATAGGCATTGAGCTAATTTCCTCTGGCTTTTGGGCAGGGAAATAATCCTCGATGGTGTTTCCAACAAAACTAAAACCTATAATTATAATTATCAAAACACCAAAGGCCAGTATCGGATTTAATAAAGACCTGCGCATTTCATATCACCCATATTATTTTTTTTATTTTGCCGAGACGGTCTCCTTTAAACTATTTGTTATCTCTATAATCTTTTGCTGCCCATTACCCCCAATAAATATGTTTGAATATTTTTCAGAGCATTTAAGAGCAAATTTTACTACATCATCTACATCAGTCAGAATAAAAACCTCACCTTTGTAGTTTTCTTCTTCCAGTATATTTCGGGCATCCTCCAGTGTGTCATCAAGCCCGGGGAAGATAGCGATGATCTTTGAATTTGTTTTTGAAACCTCTCTGAAAATATCGAAACGACATATTTCTCCTTTACGAGGAGTGCCCAGAATTATAACTGGAAATTCAACCTCATCCAGCACGGCTGCAGTGGCATCGGCGTTATCAGTTTTTCCTACAACAATACGGGATGAGGGAAGGTTTAAAGTAGCTGACCTCCCTGGCAAAACCATGAATTCTTTAAGAGCGTTTTTAATGATTTTTTCAGGTATTTTCAAAATTTCAGCAGTTTTGGCTGCTGCAGCAGCATTTTCTAGATTATATTTACCGAATAAATTGATTTTGTAGGGGATTTCAGTGAAATAATTAACATTTGATTTTTTATTAATCAAACGACCGAATTTTTCGTTTTTTTGATTTAATACAACGGGTTTTCCCATAACAAAATGTTTAAGGGATTCTGTGTAGTTTTCAAATGATTTATGAAATTCCAGATGATCTCTTCCTATGTTGGTCACCACAATCAGATCAAAGTCAAATGCGTTCTGACAAAAGGCAAGAGTCATATCACAGACTTCAACCAGCAGTATATCATAATCTGTCGATGTGGCATCTAAAATAACTTCAGTATAACCCTTAAACCCTCCTCCCGCATTTCCACCAGTAAGAACTTTCAAACCGGCTTTTTTTAATATGTCATAAATCATCATGGTGGTTGTGGTTTTACCATTAGTTCCAGTGACTCCAATGGTGAAGAGGGGGCGATGATCAGTTACTATATCTGATAATATTTTTTTATCAGCCTTGAATTTCTGGAAAACTTTTGTATTCCATAGGCTTGGACTTAAAACAACTGCATCAGCTTTTTCTATTTTATTGAAATTATGAAATCCAAGATCAATTTCCAAGTTTTTATCTTGTTTCAAATTGATATTTTCATTAATATCAGACGCATAAACTTCATAACCATGATTAAGAAGTGATTTAACGGCATTAATGCCTTCTACGCCTAGCCCGACCACAGCAACCTTCATTCTAACTACCATTTCTCTTCTTTGTATGCAGCATCATTTTTAACATGTCTTTAAATTAGTTTGATAATTTACATATATAACTATACCCATATATCTTCTTAATTGTCCAACAATGCCTTTAACTTAATTTCAAGCTATTTAAGGACAAATAATGTCATACTCGTCATATATAACTAATTTAAACCAATATTGATCTAAAAAAATTAATTTAAATATCAGATCTCAAGTTTTTGATAGGTAAATCCTCCAAATTCAATAACATTTTTTTATTCAGTAGTTCCCATAACCATATAACGATGTCATATAATATCTTCAAAGTGAATAATTCAATAATTAGATCTTAACGATTTAATTAAATGTATTTGAACATATCTGATTATTGACAAATTAATCTTTTATCATCAGATTAAGGTGGCTTTATGAATACAATGAAAGATCTTTCCGAAAAAATAGTAAAACGCATAGAAAACATCGCCCAACCTGTAAAAATAATGC
>JAHKLP010000130.1 GCA_020855015.1 Methanobacterium sp. | reverse complement strand
GCCCATCGGTTAAAATCTTTGATAACAAAATTAGACCCATCTTCAACTGCGTTATAAACAACAACAGCACTTTTACTATTTTCAAAAATTGCCCTGTACTCTACTTCAGAATTTTTAAGATCCGCTTCTGCCTTTTTACGATCTGTAATATTTATGTGCTGTATAACTGCATTTTTCACATTTCCCCCAGAGTCTTTCACAGGGAAAATCGAAACATCCAAAAAAATCTTAGAAAAATTTTCCAGTTTGAGATTTTCTAGTTGTGAAGTGTCATATACAAGTTCAAAATTAACATTCTGCCCATTATCAAATACCTTATTAACAAGGGGCATGTATCCTTGTTCTTTAACAATGTTATCATCAAATAAATTGTATTTACAAAGCACTTCTTCTTCTGAAATATTCAACAAGTCCAGGCAAGCCTGATTGATTCTTATGAGAGTTCCCTCAGAATCAGAAATCCACATTGGATGGGGGCTTTGGTCGATAATATCGTTAAGAAATGATTCCGACGTTTTAAGTGCTTCTTCAGCATTTATACGATCAGTGATATCCACCATTACACCGATTAAACCTACAATACTCCCTTTTTCATCGTCAAATGTGGTTTTGTTAAAGAGCACCATATGCCTAGTTCCATCAGCATACTGAACAGGAAATTCATAAGATTGCGACCCTGGGTTTTCAAATAGTTCTTCATCCTTTTCATGATATTTTTCAGCTAAATCGTTAGGTGAAACATCATAAACAGTTTTTCCAATAATTTTATTCTTAGGCAATCCTATATAATCTTCAAATGCTTTGTTACAACCCATATACACATATTCTGTGTTTTTATAGAATAATGGATAAGGTATGGTATCAATTAAATGTTGCAGGAAATGATATTCCTCTTTAACACGCTCTTCGGCTTTTTTACTGTCATCTATATCCATTGATAAAATAAATATTCCTTCAGGAACAGGAAAAACACTGAGTTTGAACCACCGGCCAGTACCATCTGGATAAATAAAATAATTTTCCAAATGATGTGAAGTCCGTTCTTTCATGGCCTTTTTCAAAACTGTGAAGATTTCTGTATCCTCAATACCAGGATAGACTTCCATCATAGTATGATTCAACAAATTTTCCTTTTTTACTCGCCCATGTCTCACAACAGCATCATTCACATAGATGTATCGCCAATCCGGACTGATAATCTGACACCCTTCCATCATATTTTCAAGGGCATTGCGATATTTCTCTTCACTTATTTTACGTGCTGTGACGTCTTCAAGGGTTTCCAAAGCACCTATAACTTCACCTTCAGAATCTCTAATGGTTGCAGCGCTAAAGTGCAACCATTTCCCATTCTCACCCATTGAAGGGAAAAAATCTTCAACACTACAAGCTCCTTTTAAATGTTTAGATTCTTTATACTTTCCAGAGTACCATTTATCAACCGTTTTTATATCTCCATCAACCATAATATCAGCCAAACATGGCCTTTTTTCGTTGTAAAATGCACGCCAATGCTCGTCAGTACCTATGATTTCTTCAGGAGGGATTCCACTATAATCGGCTATGGCTTGATTCCAGTGAATAACACGGTGATTTTTGTCTATTACAAACTGCAAGATGGGTGAACCGTCTATTATATCCTTTAATTGTTTTTGGCTGGATAATAATTCCTTCTCAATTTCTTTGCGATCAGTAATATCAGTGAACATGGAAAATGTGCCAACAAAATCCCCATTATCATCCAATAAAGCAGTTACAGAAACAATAGTTGAAACTTCAGAACCGTTTTTATGCCTAAATCTACGTTCATAAGTCTCGTGATGTCCTTTAATACGTTTTTCAATGTGTTTCACACGATCAGGAATATCTTCTTCAAACATAAAGGAGGTTACATGTTTTTCCAACATTTCTTCCACTGTATAACCCAGCATTTGAGCCATTTTCGGGTTAACATATGTAATATTGAAATTAGCATCAGTACCCCATATCCCTTCATTAGCAGTCTCTACAATAGACTTATAACGTTTTTCACTTTCCTTTAACTTTTTTTCCATCTGATTCTTATAAAGAGCAAGCTCAATGGCATATCTAAGTTCAAAAGGATCGTATGGTTTAATTATATAACCATATGGCCCAGTCAATTTTGCTTTTTGAACTGTAGCATCTTCAGAGTGAGCTGTTAAATAAATTATCGGAATATCTAATTCTTTTATTTTATGAGCTGCTTCTATGCCGTTTATTTCCCCTTTCAATGTTATATCCATTAAAATAAGATCAGGTATTGTTTTCCTTGCCTTTTCCACAGCTTCTTCACCACGTGAAGCAGTGCAAGGAACCTCATAACCAAATGATTCAAGAGTCCGCTTAATATCCATGGCTTCTATGGCATCGTCCTCCACCAGAAGGATTTTTTGTTTTGCCACATTATCACCGATTTGTCCATTATAATGTAAAATTTCGAAATATTAAGTTGTTTATAGAATGTTTTGTTTTTAAGTTGTTTAAGTTGTTTATAGAATGTTTTGTTTAGATATTTGTAAATTCTCTTATTTTATTTTATGCAAAATAAGACAAAATCAAACAATAAAAATGTCAACCCGCCATATATTTCCTATTTAAAATATGTGAATGAAGAAAAAGATAATATTGATAATTAAAGCCTGACTTTGGGAGCTATGGTTATTGTGTTCCGGATCTTTGCTTCTTCTTTTTCTGGCATACTAGTTTCAAAAAAGACAATATCTTTTTAGATTCAAAAAAGATGGTTCTAAGACCATATTATTGGAACTCAAAATAAAAAAATATTGATTATAGTCTAATGTATAATAAGCGATTTATTTTGAATAGTTTTTAGGGGAAAAGAAAATTATAGCTAAAGATTTTCACGTTCATAATCTAGTATCTTTGAAACTGCCATTCCGGGATCCTTTAACTCTTCTAAATCGTAATATCGGCCACCTGCAGCCAGTGCCAGTTCCATGTTTACTTCATGACCATATCTTACTGATCTTTCGAAGTTAACAACTATGGTGTGAATTTCTTTATTTTTAATCTTCTC
>JAHKLP010000108.1 GCA_020855015.1 Methanobacterium sp. | reverse complement strand
ATTAGAATTTTTAAAACCAAAATCCGAAAGATTTAACTGCTTTGAAACCCCAATATGAACAGGGGAATAATAGATTTTGCGAATCATAATAATATTATTCCCCTTTATCATTATAAATACTTTATCAACCGTATTTAAAAATATGCAAGTGTAATTTTAAGTGAAAACAGGAAAACACAACTTAAATCTTACAATTTTTTTTTTATTACAAAAAAAATCCAAAAAAAAACTGTCTTCAAATAAAAAAAATTAGGGTTTCTACAAAGCCTTCTTTATAATAAATCCATAATCTCCCTAAATCCATAATCTCCCTAAAATTATTCCATAATCATTGGTGAATCGCTTATTCACCAATTATGGTAATGGTTAATTTCCTGTGTCTTGGCCCATCCAACTCCACGAAGAAAACACTCTGCCAGGTTCCAAGCATCATCCTACCATTTTCAACCGGGACTGTCTGGCTACCTCCCAGTAAAAAGCCACGAATATGACTATCTGCATTGTTATCAATACGGTCGTGCTTGTATCCAGCCCCTTCTGGCACGATTTTTTCCAGGGCTGACTTGAAATCTTCAACTAAACCCGATTCATTCTCATTTACAACCACCCCCGATGTAGAATGACGGCTGTAAACATTTAAAAGTCCCTCTCTAACACCACTACGTGATAGGATGCCTTCAAGTTCAGTGGTGATATCCTGTATCTCAACCCTTTGTTGTGTTCGGATTTCTAAGATTTCACGTGTATTTTTCATCAAAATCCCCCTGCCCATTTTTTTATCTTACAATCACCATTCTAATAATTTATTGAATTTTTCACCTTTTATTAATAATTAGAGGATGAATGAGGGGTAAGGACTATTATATGGGTCCAATTTGGATAATAAGTATATAATAATTTAGAATAGTCTGAATTGTGTTTCAACATCATTCTGATCCAGTATTCGCTCACAATAGTAGCAGCGAAGGATTAAGGGATGCTTATTCAAGACGATGAAACGGGTGTGAACTGGTTCAGCAGTGTTGGTGATGCAGTTAGGATTAGAACAGGTTAATATATTATTAATCTCATCTAAAAGATTCACTTTTCCCTTACCAACGATTTCATAGTCTCTTATAATGTTTATAGTAGCATGGGGTGCGATTAGGGCGATTTCATCAACTTCTCGTGATGCGAGTTCCCTTCCCTCGATCTTGACAATGTCCTTGCTACCCATTTGACTGGACTCTACATTCATGGTCAAGGTCACATTAGTCTCTGGACTGGGAAGTCCCAATATTTTAAGGACTTTAAGGGCTTTATTAGCACTTATATGATCAATTACTGTACCATTTTTTATGGGTTTTACCTTCAATTCCTTCGGAGTTTTCATGATTCACCCTTACCAGTTCTAAGAACATTTATTCAGATAATATTTTATAAGATTATCCCTTCAATTATCAGGATTATCTCCTGAAGCTTTATGGATTTTGAAGCATAAAAAAATATAGGAATGAGAGGGGGATATGAATTAAGCTATTTTAAGAATCTAATTGATGAAATAGATCTAAAATCAGGAAAAACCATAAAAAAAAGGAATTTTTAATAAAAAAAAGGGGGTTGGAATATAAAAATTGGATCATCGCTTATCCAGTACCATTTCAATGAACTTAGCATAAACTGGTCTGGTGATGAATATTCCAACAAGAACTCCTATAACAGTGGTGAATGCAAAACCAGACAGCACACCTATACCAGTGGCTCCTCGGCTAAACCCTATGTATGCCAGTGGTAGCATGGCCGCAATCAGAGTTCCGGCCGCAGCGAATATGACAAAGAATGCCTTTTTAATCTGGGTTCGCACACCTGAGATTCTCTTTTTCTCCTTAAATCCTTTGAGCACTTCATCGGTTATGATGATCTGATCATCAACTCCAGTACCAATGGCCGCTATAATACCAGCAATGGCTGCCAGGTCAATGTTCCAATTAATCAAAGAGGCAGTACCCAGAATCAGGATTAATTCAGCTATACTGGTTAACAGTATAGGAATAACCAGTATTATTTGCCTGTACTTTAATATAATTATTCCAGCAATAACCACCAGTGCCAGAAGGCCAGCAATAAGAGCCCCATTTATGAATTGATCACCTAATTCAGCTGAAACACTACTCACACCAACGATTTTAACTTTAACTGGCAGCGCACCAGATTGTAAAAGAGTTTGAATACTCTTAGCCTCTTTTGCAGCCTCTTCCCTGGTGGTTTCACCACCACTAATCTCCACAGTGGTTGATGGTTGTCCATTGGCCAGTCCAGGAGCAAGTTCAGGTGAGGTTATCAGCTGATCATCAAGATACATTTCCACTGGAACACCAGCCTGGCCTTTAGCTACATCAGCAAAACGTTGAGCACCTTCTAAGGAGACAGTGAATGGAACACGCCACTGGGTGCCGGTTACCTGGTATGGTTGCACATTGGTAATATCTGACCCTACAAGGGCAGTTTTATTATTGATTTTGGCTTCGAATTTACCATTGCTTCCCACAATCTTGGAAACCTCATCTGGTTGAACCCCTGCAATTTCCACGATTACATTCTGATTCCCACTGGGGTATACCTTCACATCTTTAACACCGAATATGTTCAACCGCTTATCCAGAACAGCGGTCACAGTGTTCATGGTTGCACTGTCAACCGGTTTTTCCAGTTGAATCTGTATAACTGACCCACCTTTAAGATCTAAACCCTGCTCAATCCCAAAAAAGGAAATAGCAGCTATACTCCCAATAACCAGCACGATGAGCAGTATCACTCGTTTGTCTTTGAGGAATTGATTGAATTTCATTTTCGTGCCTCCACGTACCATCTGAGTATGCCAAGATTCATCAGCCAAGTTGCCAGGATATCTGCTACCAGACCTATAATTAGCACGGCAGCAATATCTGCCAGTGTCTGGGCTGAGGGAATTAAGAATATGACCACAATATATAAGGCTGCCATGGAACCAATGGCTGCCGCAGCCATGGTGAGACCAGTTCTCATTGCCTCTTTAGCTCTGTCTGTAATTGTTCCTTCCTTCCGTTTCAGGATTCGAGTGGTTAGCAGGATATCAGTATCCACACTGTATCCAATAAGCATGAGAATGGCACCCACTGATGCAACAGAAAGTGGGATTCCAAATAGGCTCATTCCACCAATGGCAATAATAATATCCGATAGAGCAGCCAGAATAACTGCCAGGCTAGGCACGAAATCACGGAAAATTATAAAAACAGTTATGCTCATGAAGAGGAATGCGAAGGCCAGTGCATAATAAACCTGGGTCATTGCTTCTTCACCCAGCACTGGACCTACTGAACGATAACTGGAGATAGTTCCTGTTCCCTCAAGAATAGAAGATAATTCCACCACGTTAACGTCGCCGGGAATTTCCACATTAGCCTGATTGTTACTGATCATAACCTCAACTTGATTATTAGAAATACCGTTACTAATTATTGCATCCAATTCGCTTTGACTAACAGGCTTTTCCAGTTCTATCACGGCAGTAGTTCCGCCTTTCAGTTCTATACCCTGCTCGAGCCCAATGGTAAGTGTCAATATCAGGGCTATAATGGTGATCACCACTGGAATGGCGATGAGGGGTTTGTAT
>JAHKLP010000100.1 GCA_020855015.1 Methanobacterium sp. | reverse complement strand
TCCTGGCAAAGTGGGATATCCATATCTTCAGCAGCTTTTATGTTATCTAAAATGGCTTTGAGGTTTAAAAGAGCAGTTTCATCATCTTCCGTATCATATGCATTTTTAAGAGCTTTTTTAACATCATCTGGAAGTTTAATAACAGCTTCCTTGAACAAGCGGCATACTTCCTCTTCCACCATTTCTTGTCTAATCATAGAATCAGTTTATAAAAATTCAGTTATTTAAATCTTCAGTGAACATTCCGCTAAAATCTGGTTCAAATTATTAAATCAGAATTAGAATAAAATAAAATTAGAATAAAATGATTAGAAAGATGATCAAATCAGTATTTCATGATCATCTTAACTCTTTCCAATTCTTTGGCTATATGTTCTCTTTTATCAGTTAACATGTCCTCAGAACTCATCTTAAGGGCTTCCTTGGGACACACAGAAACACATAATGGCTCGTCACGTTCAACACATAGGTCACATTTACGGGCTATTCCATATTCATCCAGTTGAATGGCTCCTATTGGACAGGCTTCCCGGCAAAGACCACAACCAATACACTTTTCTTCATGGATAACTACTGCCCCTTCAACTTTTTCAATAGCATCTTCAGGACACACTGTCATGCAGGGGGCACGGTCTTCAGCACAGTGCAAACAGAACACTGGAACTCCTTGAATTACTCGAATAGCATTTTTAGGGCATATACGTTCACATTTGCCGCACTCATCACAAAGTTCTGGCCTTGCAATAAGTTCCTTCATCTATTCGGCCTCCTTTTCTAGGGATTTCTTGGCCCTGGTGTTGGCGGTCATTACTTTAATGAGATCAGAACTTTTTTTCTTTTTATTACCCAGACTAGTCATTTTTTCAATGTGTTTAAGCTGACGTTCAGCTTGTAACTTATCTGTATCCACCTTGGCTATGGCACGTTTGGAGCATGCCTTTATGCAGGCTGGGGTTTCAAGATCGGGGCACTGATTACATTTATGGGCCTTTCGCTCGTGTATAACTACAGCACCAAATGGGCACACCATCATGCACAATCCACAGCCAATACATTTATCTTTTTCGATTCCGTCCTTGCTGATGGCTTCCGTTGGGCAGATGAGTTCACAGGGCGCGTCTTCGCACTGCTGGCAGATGATGGGATAAAATGATCCTTCTACTTCCCTTACCAGAATCCCTGAAGTACCGTGGAGCTGTGCGCAGGCTTCCTGACAATCATTACACCCATCACAAAGATCTGGTTGGATTATAATTTTTTCCAAGGCTAAGCCTCCTATATTTTAAACTCGGTGCATATGGCATCCACGTTTTTCTGGATGCGGTTTCTTTCTTCTTCATTAAGATGTTTGAAACGTTTTTGAGCCAATAAGTATTCGTCAACCACCTTGCGTTCCGCTGGGCGGTAGGTGACATGGAAGTCTCCGTCTTCAATTTCGTACAGTATCCATGAACCGGTTTCAACTGCTAGACGTCCTAGTTCAATGGTTTTTGAAGGGTCATAACCCCAACCAGTGGTGCATGGTTGGTGCAGGTGAATGTAGGCTGGTCCATCAATATCCTTAGCTTTTTGAACCTTTTTAATGAAGTCTTCAGGGTAGGATATGCTGGCAGTGGCTACATAAGGCACGCCATGAGCTGCCATTATCATGGGAATATTCTTTTTGGGTTTATCTTCTCCAAAACTTTCCTTACCATGGGGGCTGGTAGTTGTTGAAGCACCATAGGGAGTAGCTCCACTTCTTTGCACACCAGTGTTCATGTAAGCTTCGTTATCATAACATATGTAAATCAGGTTATGGCCCCGTTCCATTGCCCCAGAAAGTGCTTGCAGTCCAATATCTGCAGTTCCACCATCTCCCGCAAATGCAACCACTTGAGCATCTTTTCCCTGACTTTTAAGGGCTCTCTCTACTCCAGATGCCACTGCGGCAGCGTTTTCAAAGGCTACATGTATCCATGGGATATCCCATGCTGTTTCGGGGTAGGGGGTGGTTATTACTTCAAGACAGCCTGTGGCAGAAACAGCTACAGTGTTCTTGCCAAGTGCCTTCAGGGCTAATCTAACCCCTATTGTGGCTCCACAACCGGCACATGCTCGGTGTCCTGGTGCTAGGAATTCTTTTTCGCTGATCTCCATTTAAACCTCCTCCTTTTTGAGTCCGATCCATTCAATTTCACGGGAGGGGTTTTTAGTTTTTTCCACAATCTCTCGTACATATTCAGTGGTTATGTCTCGCCCTCCCAATCCGGCGATGAATCCATATACATCTGCATTTGTTTTTGCTTTAATATTGCTGTAAAGCACTCCTCCCATTCCAAAGGAGATGTTTTTATCGATAACTGCCACTTTTGAACCATTTTCCAAGACTTCTTTTATTTGTTCTCGGGGGAAGGGGCGGAACACTCTAATTTTTAAGAGGCCAACTTTTTCTCCTTCTTCCCTAAGGCTATCAATAACATCTTTAATAGTACCACAAACAGATCCCATAGCCACAATTATGATTTCAGCATCATCACACCTGTATTTTTCTACAAGATCATATTCTCTGCCGAATATTTCTGCAAATTCCTTATTAGCTTTAGCCAGGACTTCTTTTGATTTTTCCATGGCCACTTCTATTGCGTAACGCGCTTCCATGTAATAATTGGGGTCAGTGAAAGTACCGATGGACATGGGGTTTTCGGTGTCAAGGAAGGCGTATGGATTGTAAGAGGGTAAGAATCGATCTACTTCTTCCTGGGTGGGCACTTCCAATGGTTCCACAGTGTGTGTTAAAAAGTATCCGTCGATACAGACCATGCAAGGTAGAAGAACATCACGATCTTCAGCAACCCGATAGGCTATCAAAACGGCATCTAATGCTTCCTGGGCATTTTCTGCGTATATCTGCAGCCATCCGGAGTCACGTTCAGATATGGTATCTTGTTGGTCATTCCATATACTCAGGGGTGCGGATAGGGCTCGGTTAGCATCCACGAGAACAATGGGACTTCTCATACCAGCTGCAGCGAATAGGATCTCGTGCATCAATGCCAAACCCTGGGAGGAAGTAGCGCTGAATACCCTAACTCCGGCTCCAGAAGCACCTAATGCGGCACTGATGGCGCTGTGTTCTGATTCTACTCGAATATATTCAGCTTTAAGATCACCATCTGCCACGAACTGGGCTAAATATTCGGATATTGTTGTTTGAGGTGTTATGGGATAAACAGGAACTACTTGTGGTTTTGCCAGTTTAACAGCTTCTGCAACGGCCCGGTTGGATGTAAAAACCTTTTTAACCATGTTATCCTCTCTCCATTTTTATAGCTTTGACTGGGCATTCTTCAGCGCATATACCGCAGCCTTTACAGTAGTCGTAATCTATGTCATAATCCTTGTTAATGCATCCTTCGGGACAAAAGAGAACACAATTCTCGCAGTCAATACATTTATCCTTGTCCAGAATGGGTTTGAATGTTCTCCAGCTCCCGGTTTTATTATTCCGTGTGCTACCGGGTTCTTTGACACACGCTCCAATGTTTACCATTAGATCACCTTTTTTTGATTGTTATTTCACCTTTTCAAAGGCAATTTTAGCTGCTTCAGCATTTTTCTCCCCAATTTTACCGGGGAAAGTTTCCTTGGTTATTTTTATTATTGAATCTAAGGATACTCCACCAATTACCTTGGCGAAGGATCCTAACATCACTGTGTTAACGATAGGCACACCCAACACGTCCAGTGCAATTCCTGTTGCATCAATGGCGTGTACTTCGGCATCACCTAATTTTAAATCATCTTTAGTATTTACAATCACTTTACCTCCTTTTTTAAGGCCTGATAACACATCTACGGCATCAAGGAGTGTTTCGTCTAATACGAGAACATGATCGGGATTATAAACTTGATATCTTCTTCTTATGGGTTTATCATGAATTCTGGTAAAAGCCATGACTGGTGCGCCTTTTCGTTCAGCACCGAAAAATGGGAATGCTTGACAGTATTTTCCGTCTTCAAATGCTGCTTTTGCAAGTATCTCTGCGGCAGTAACTGCTCCTTGCCCACCGCGTCCGTGAAAGCGAATTTCGATCATAATTTACCTCCATTCCTCATAGTTAATCATTATAAATATACATATATATACATGTTGGTGAGGTTTTTTTGTAAATATATAAAATTGTATAAGGTTTTTTTAAGAATTATTACTTCATTTAAACCGTATTTTTGAATAGAATATCGACATATTATTCCTATTTTTAATAATAAAGCATTTAATGTTTTCAAATCATTTTTCTAGCTATCTAAAATTTTTACATTTCATGTTAGTACATCTTTTTTTCACAGGAAAATTTTTTTATCTTTATATACTTTTTAAGTACTATGAAAGTATAGAAATCATTTCTAAAAAAATAGTGAGAATATTCCAATGAAAATACTGATTATCACTGGTGAACTTGCCAGTTCCATTGTGCATGACGCATCATTAAAATCTGACCATGATGTCCAAGTTCACGTGGTTAAAACACCCATCGCAGCTTTTCTAACTCCCAATAAAATGATTGATGAATTGCGAAGTCTACCAGCAGATGAATTAAGATCAGTGGAGATGATCATTACTCCGGGGCTTATCCGAAAGGATGTGAGTCCTATCACACAAGAACTGGGAATACCTGCATACAAAGGGTCTACAGATGCTGCAGACCTTGATATTGTATTAGAAATGGTCGAAAAACTTGACTTGTCCACTAAAAAATCTGCAGATAAACTCATTGAAGAAGAACAAAGAAGAAGAGCCTTAAAATATATCTCTGATTTTGAAGCAGATGATGAAAATAGGAAAAAACTCCTGAAAAAACCTGGAAACATTTTAGTGGGTGATTTGCCTGTTGGTGAAGACTTTCCTATGCGAGTTCTGGCCGAAATTGCTAATGCACCCATTCTGAGTCATGAAGAGCTTTTAAAACGTGCAGAGTATTTTGTTAAATCAGGAGCCAATATGGTTGATATTGGAATGATTGCCGGTGAAAATATGGCGTCCAAAATACCGGCAATGGTCAAACTTTTAAAAGACGAACTAAACGTGCCGATAAGTATTGATACCCTCCAAGCAGAAGAAATTAAGGTAGCCGTAGATGCTGGAGTTGACATGGTTTTAAGCCTGGATCATGGGAACTATAATGAGGTTCTGCCACTTCTCAAGGAAAAAAAAATACCTGCAGTAATTTTGCCAACTGATTACAAAAGGGGATGGATTCCAGAAAGCATTGAAGAACGGGTTAATTCGTTAATTCATTTGAAAAATAAGTGTGAGGGAATAGAGGTTATTGCCGACCCTGTATTGGACCCTATTAACAGCAAAAGCATGGTAGATTCAATAATGGCCTGCCGAAGGTTTACAGAAGAAGTCAAACCAGATTATTCTCCCATTTTTTTTGGCATTGGGAATGTAACTGAACTTCTGGATGTCGATTCAGTAGGTGTCAATGCCCTTCTTGCAGGAATTTCTATGGAATTAGGTGCAAGTATTCTTTTCACTCCTGAGGAAAGTGCTAAAACTTTGGGCAGTGTTAAGGAACTCTCAGTTTCCTCAAAGATGATGTTTTTGGCCAAAATGAGGGGATCCATACCAAAAGATCTGGGAATTAATCTACTGGTATTTAAGGATAAACGCAAAGGAGAAGTAATTACTGAAGAAATCGATGTTCCAGAAACAGAAGGATTAGCTAACTATAAATTCACCCAGGATCCAGCTGGCAGTTTTAAGATTAATGTAATTAATGGGCAGATCATGGCTGTACACTACCTGAAAATGAAGCCCACCATCGCCATTTATGGTCAGACTGCCAAGGAAATATATGATGAGATAATAACAAGAAAACTGGTTTCAAGGATTGAACATGCTGCTTATCTTGGTCAGGAACTACAAAAAGCTGAAGACGCACTTAAACTCGGTAAAAACTATGTTCAGGATTTCCCAATATTCCAGAAGTTCATGGAGTACTGAAGATATTGAAAATTTTTTATTAAACTTAATCTGATTCTTCAGTTACTATGTTATTATATTAACAGAATGATTCAGCAGATTAATTTTCTACAGATTGAAGGAGCATATTGGAATGGATACTTGCGATAAATGTGGTAAGCCTCAGATCATAATCAATAGAAAGCAATCAGGACAGATGCTCTGCCAAGATTGTTTCATAAAATTTATTCAGGAAAAGGTCTTGAAAGATATCCGTAGACAGAAGCTTATCAAAAAGGGAGACAAAGTTCTTGTAGCCCTCTCTGGTGGTAAAGATAGTGTAATGGTCCTTCACATACTTAACAGTCTCCGAAATAGGAGAATTATTGACTTGGTGGCTGTAACCATTGACGAAGGAATCAGTGGATACCGGGAAGATGGGGTGCGCATTGCAGCTCAAAATGCTGAAGCTTTGGGCATCAAACATCGGATAATATCCTTCAAAGAATGTGTGGGTCGTACACTGGATGAAATAATGGTAGATTCGGATGATAGGAATGCCTGCACCTATTGTGGCGTCTTTAGAAGATGGATACTTAACCAAGTTGCCAGGGAAGAGGGCGCTACCAAAATAGCCACTGGACACAACCTAGATGATGAAACTCAATCTATTCTCATGAATTATTTAGAGGGAAACATCCACAACCTTACTCGTATTGGAGTCCAATCCGAATCCATGTATGAAGGTTTCACTGTCAAAATCAAACCACTCCGGGAAATTCCTGAAAAAGAAATCGCCACCTATGTTTTAGCCACTGATTTACCTGTTCACCTAGCTGGCTGTCCTTATGCTGGAGATTCCTTCCGTGCAAAAATAGGGACTTTTCTAAAAGAAATTAGCAAGGAGCATCCTACTATCATGTACTCTACATTAAGAGGTTTCGATAAAATTAAACCAGTCATTAAAGAGAAATTCTCACAAAAAGGTTCTATGGACATTTGCCAAGAATGTGGTGAGCCTTCAGCTGGTAAAATATGCAAAGCATGTAGTTTTCGTTTGTCATGGAATCATGAATGATGAGTTTATTTAAATAGTACAATTATAGATTAATTATTTCAATTAATTTCATTATAACATTTCTCTTAAAATAAATCAGGATTTGAATGATATGCAAGTAACAGTCATCATTGGTGAAGATGAAAAAAAATTAGATGTTAATGAAGGAAAAACAGTTAAAAACTTGCTTCAGATGTTGGAAATACCCGTTGAGACGGTTGTGGTTAAGAAAAACCAGTCAATTATCATCGAAGAAGAGCCTGTTGAAGATGGAGATATTATTGAAGTAATCAAAGTAATATATGGTGGATAATGAATCCAGGAAATATATCTACAGAGGATTTTTACTTAATTGAACAATCAATTTCTCATCATTTGCCCCTGATTGGATTTCATCAGGGGGAAGACAGTAATAAAAAGGGTATAGAATCTTATTTTATTGTGGGGGACTATAATCCAGATAGTTTCAAGTCATTAGTATCTGAACTGGATGCCAATGGTTTCATTCCATATATAAACCCTGCAGGTAATCACTATAAAATTAACATCGTCCAAAAACCAGAAAAAACTCAATCTCGTCTTCATCTTAATATCATTCTTTTCATAGCTACTGTGTGCACCACTCTATTTGCAGGATATCTATTGGGACAAGGGGATATTTGGAAGGCCGTTGCATTTTCCATGGCTTTACTTGGCATAATTGGTGCCCATGAATCAGCCCATTATTTCGCCGCACGCAAACATGGGGTTAATGCCACATTACCCTATTTTATACCAGGTTTTCCACCGATAGGTACCTTTGGGGCTCTTATAAATGTGAGATCAGCAATACCCACCCGAAATGCATTATTCGATCTAGGCTATAGTGGTCCACTTGCTGGTTTCTTGGTTGCCATACCAGTTCTCCTAGTCGGACTAAAGTACTCTACTGTAACTGCCAGTGCTGATTTAGCCCTGACATTCATGCCTCCGCTTATAATGGAATTTTTTACACAATTGGTGGCTCCAACTGTAACCGCCGACCAGATGTTGATAGTTCACCCGGTGGCTTTCGCAGGGTGGGTGGGCATATTAGTTACCATGCTTAACCTGATGCCCGTGGCTTTCCTAGATGGGGGACACATATCCCGGTCACTTTTCAGTCAAAACATTCACAGGATAGTTTCGATAATAGGAATTATGATAACAATAGTATTGGGATGGTATGTTATGGCAGCACTCATGATCTTTATTTTTTTAATGGGGAAAGGCCATCCTGGTGCTCTTGATAATATCAATCCCATTAACCGGAACCGAAAAATCATGGCGTTATTAATATTGATAATTTTCATACTGTGTCTTTCCCCTGCTCCCATTACTCAAATGTAATCTAATAAAACACTTAATGTAATTATAAGGTGATATCATGAAAGTTCATTATGAATGTGCATCATGTTTTCTTCGCCAGACCAGGGAAGCACTGGATCTGGCCACAGATGACGAAGATCTTAAAATGAAGATTACAGAAATGACCAACCAAATACTTTGCAGCAAATTCCGCAAAGGAGCAGTTTCTAACCAGATTGGAACCGAAATCCACCGCACCATTAAAAGGGAAACTGGAAATCCGGACCCTTACAATGATTTGCGAGGAAAATCCGACGAAATCGCCATGCAATTCTTGCCCCGAGTGGAAAAGATATTGGAAAAAGATAAATCACTTAAAAACTATCTTAAAGTAGCAATAGCTGGTAATATTCTTGATTTCGGAGCCTTAGGCTTGAAATCAGACATTGAGGGCCTGGTTATGTCTACGGTAAAAAAAGATCTGGCAGTGGACAACTCCAAAGAACTGGAAAAAAAACTGAAAAAAGTCAGGACTGTGCTATATCTGGCAGATAATGTTGGTGAGATTGTATTTGACAAGTTATTAATTAAAAAACTTCAGGAATATGATGTCAAAGTCACGGTAGCTCTAAAAGAAGATCCTATTCTTAATGATGCCTGTATGCAAGAAGCTTTAGATGTG
>JAHKLP010000133.1 GCA_020855015.1 Methanobacterium sp. | reverse complement strand
TCCATGGTGCCTGTTGGTTCGTCCAGTATGACTATATTCGGTTCTTTAATCAGTACCTGGGCCAGAGCAACTCTGTGACGTTCTCCACCACTCAGTTCATCAGGATATTTAGTTATTATTTTCTCAGCATAGTCTTCATCGAAGCCTACTGCGTGAAGTACGTAGAGTGCTTTCATTTTGGCAAATTCAGCAGGTAATTCCAGACTGATTGCTTCGGTGAGGTTGCCTAGAACGTTTCGGTGAGGGTAAAGACTGTATTCTTGGTGTAGTATTCCCAGATATGGTTTAACACGACCTCTGCCAAATATGCCCTTTTCGGTCATGTCTATCCAGTTGTCTCCTAATTTAACCTCTATCTTTCCACTGCTGGGATCGGTTAGGCCGTATAGTATGCGCGAGAGGGTGGTTTTGCCCGCACCTGAGAGTCCTACAACTCCAAATATCTCTCCTTCATCAACTGTGAGATCAATACCATCCACGGCCTTGATAACTCCTCTTTCAATGGAGTAGTAGTGTTTTTTCACTCCTTCCATTTGGATAATTGGGCCACCAGTTTTGAATTCTTCTTTCTTTTCAGGAAGGGGGACCTGGTCCATGAAGCTTTTTACCACTTTTTCTGGTTTTCCTTCTTCCATTACCTCTCCATGTTCCAGCCATATTACGTAATCAGAGATCTGACGCATAACTTCTGGCCAGTGTGAGGTGATAACCATGGTAATCTTTTTATCCTTCACTCCTTCAATTAAAGCCTGATGGATTAATTCTGCAGTTTGAGGGTCAAGAGTACCGGTGGGTTCGTCAGCTAGAAAAAGCATAGGTTCTTTAGCAATTTGTCGGGCCAGAACCACTCTCTGTTTCTCTCCACCGGACAGATCACGGGCAATGTGTGTTATTCGGTGTGTCATTTGGGCCAGATCTAATAGATCAATGGCCATGTAGGTACTCTCTTCTTCATTGTGTCCAGTGATGGACTTTATAACGTTATCAATTACAGTGTCATCCTCGTACAGTGCAAAAGTCCTTTGCAGCATAATGGATATGCGGCGTTTAATTGCTGCAAATAGTTTACGATCCGCATTCCAGAAGTCAACTTTCTCGGATTCGAATTTAGTTCCGCATCCACAGACATTATCTGACATGGAAGGTGGTTCCACTCTTAAACAATTGGGACAAACTGCAAGATGGTAAATAATCTGACCCTCTGTAGGACGATAATCCTTCATACCCCTCATCATGTTGAGGAGTACAGATTTACCAGAGCCGCTTCTTCCCAGAATACCCAGGACTTGTCCTTCCTCTATAGTTATATTCAGGTTTTTAAGGGCTTCTACTCCGTCAAAGGTTTTGCTGACGTTTTTTAGTTCTATGAAAGACATTTAACCACCTAGTGCTTAATAATTAAATTAATGAGTTATTTTTATTGAATATTTCTTCTTCTTTCCAAATATTATGATCATTATTTTTTATTTTATATGATTTTATATTAAAAATTTTATATTAAAAAATATTCACATGCTATATTTTGGATAGATCAAAGGATAAGGTTCCACTAATGGCAGCTCTGGCAATGGATATTCCATCAGCACCAGAGGATAACATCTTTCTTGCAGACTCAATACTTTTGATTGAATTGTTACCAATAATGAATAGATTAGTTTCATCATGGATACTTTCTATCAGATCATAGTCAGCGGTGTCAAAACCAGGTTTCATGGCATCTACATGCAAGTAATTTGCATTTGACTTTTCAATGGTTTTGGCTATTTGAATATCATCTACTTCCGGAACATTAGCCCTTATCTTAACTGAAACTCGACTTTTTGACTTCTTAACCACTTCTTTGACGAATTTTTCCAGATGTAATGGTTGTTTTAATAGTTCCTGACCACATCCCAGATCTGTTATCTCTGGTTGTCTACAGTGGGCATTAATTTCCACCACATCCACATTTTTAAGTCGGGATATTTCGATTATTGGTTCTGGGTTAACTGAGCGAAGATTAACTGAAATCTGACCATTCCAAAAATCCTGATCTTTTATTAGTCTGGTCTGTTTGTCGATGTGTTCAAGTAAATCTTCTGGGGGAATGTCAAATTCAGGCCTTCCACGAGAAATAATTTCACGACCAGCATTAGTGGTGGGGGGGTCAGCGTTGTAACCTCCCAGGGTTACCATGTCAAATCCATGATTTAAAAGACCCTTGCAGAAGTCACCATCTGTAATACCTGCCATGGGAGCTAAGACTTCAATCTGATTCAACTCCACTTAAATTAAATCATAAATATTCGTTAGTTAGTCAACAATATAATCAATTAATAGGTTATAAACACGTTATAATCCTTTAGGCCATTATATGTCTGCAGTAGACCTTATTTTTAGGATTAAACCCATCAATAATAATTTTTAAAAGGATTAGGAGCTATTGTTATATAATCTCAGGAATTACTTCATCACATGAACCAGATTGTAAGTATTCCCATCTCTGATCTCTTCTAGAGCCAGATCAGCAAGATTTGCTGCCTTTTCGGCTGTAGGTGCCTTACCTACACCTGCTTTCAGGGCGATGTTAATTTCTTCTTCAATCTCCTCAATGACTTTAAGTATTCCTTCAGGGGTCATGCCGTTACAAGGAGAC
>JAHKLP010000090.1 GCA_020855015.1 Methanobacterium sp. | reverse complement strand
GTAATACGGTAATTATGCCCCAAATAATGCATTTCATAATACCAGTCACCGTCTGGTTGGTTTATAAAATTATTTTTGGTTATGCCATGGGATCTGAACATTAACAGTCTTTCATAGTAATCAGGGTCATTAGTTAAAACTGCGCCACCTTCACCAGTAGTTATGTGCTTAACCGGGTGAAAGCTTAAAATACTCATCTGGGAGTATCTTGAATTTCCTATTTTTTCACCATTATATCGTGCCCCTATGGCATGAGCTGCATCCTCAATGATCTTAACATCATTTTCCTCTGCAATTTCAGATAATTCCTCCAGATCCACAGGGTTTCCACTGTAATGCACCGGGACTATGAACCTGGTTTTATCATTAATTTTCTCTGCAACTTTAGAAACATCCAGGTTACCTGTTTCACTTTCAACATCTACAAAAACAGGTTTTGCATTCAGATATAATGCAGCATTGGATGTTGCTACAAAAGTATTGGGAGATGTAATGATCTCATCATCTTTTCCAAGGCCAAAGGCAAAATATGCTCCGTGAAGTGCAGAAGTACCGGAATTAAAAGCAACAGCATATTTGGATCCACAATATTTGGCGAGCTTTTCCTCAAATTCGCCTATTCTGGGTCCTTGAGTTATGAAGTCTGATTCTAATACACTTACAACCTTTTTGATATCATCCTTGTCTATATCCTGTTTACCATAGGGTAAAAACCTAATAATAATCACCTTAGATGTTATATGTGGGGTAATTAATAGACTATATCTATCTTTTCCAGTAGTTCTCTAATTTTTTCCACAGAGAGCCATTCTTTATTATTATCTGATGAATACCTAAACCGGTCTTCCACTTTTTTCCCACCAGACTTATTGTTCATGTTTTCCCACCAATCGAAATCGGGATAGATGATGTAGTGATCATCATATTCATAGGTTGTCCTGGAGTCTTCCTCGGTTACCATTACTTCATGAAGCTTTTCACCAGGCCTGATCCCAACATCCTCAAATTCACAGTCCTCCTTCATTGCTCTGGCCAAATCCGTGACCTTGAATGAGGGACATTTTTGAACATACAGTTCCCCACCTTTAGCCTCTTGGATGGCTTTAATTACAAGATCAACGGCCTCATCAAGAGTTATCCAGAACCTGGTCATCCTGTAGTCTGTGATGGGGATAACATTTTTATCAGAATCTATTAAAGACTTAAAGAAGGGAATCACTGAGCCTCGGCTTCCGGAAACATTACCATATCTTACTACGCTGAAAAGGGTGTCTTTATCGCCAACGTAAGCATTCCCGGAGATAAATAACTTATCAGAAACGAGCTTTGTAGCTCCGTAAAGATTCACAGGGTTAACAGCTTTATCTGTGGATAATGCAATTACTTTCTGGACTCCTTTATCAATCGCAGCGTTTATAATATTTTCAGCACCATGAATATTAGTTTTAACAGCTTCTATGGGATTATATTCTGCTGCTGGAACTTGTTTTAAAGCTGCGGCATGTATAACTACGTCAACACCATCAAATGCCCTATATAATCGCTTTTCGTCTCTAACATCGCCAATGAAATATCGGAGTTTGTTTTCAGGATCCGGGAATTGACCTTGCATTAAGAATTGTTTATATTCGTCTCTGGAATAGATAATTATTTTTTTGGGATTGTATTCATCTAAAACCCGTTTGGTAAATTTTTTTCCGAAGGATCCTGTTCCTCCAGTAATTAGGATTGTTTTATTGTTAAGCATTTTCAAAAACCTCAACTGTCTTCAATAAATTGATTTATCATTTTATAATATATAACTAATCTAAATTTTCTTTTGACCTTTTTTGTTAGAGATGTATTTGCACTTTAAATGTTTGAAACTGATAAATTGTCATTTCTTGAAATGTTCCTTCAACATTCCTCTTCAACATGTTTAAATAATTACAATTTTCAGAATATAATTATACATATACATGTTTCTATCTAGAATAAATGTAACTAGCTAGATTGGAAATTGTTAAAATATTTGATAATATGATTCCAAAAGAAGATTTAAGATGGTATCTATTTGAAGAGAATATAGATACTCATTTAAAAAATGGACTCATAAATTATGAAGAAAGAGTCCTAAGACATATGAAGAAATTCATGGCTTACTATCCCTATCTGCGATTATTTGGATTAAAATCTAAATTCTTTTATAATCTTGCTAAATCCAGTAGTGAAGACAAAAGTAACATTCTGGTTCATGATTATTTGTGGAAATATCCCAGTATTGTTAATCAACTCCGAACTAATTATAATCCTATCTTTTTTGGTTTGAATATAAAACCATTTATCTTTTCTTTACATAAAAATCTCCATTACCCATTATATGATGTTTATAAGAGCGTATATGCTGGAATAATTAACTCAAACGATTTTTTGTTAGAAGATAGTTTTCTCAGCCTCGAAAAAAAACTGAAGAAAATCCATCCCCAATTAATTATTTTAGACTTTGATCATTTCCCAGAAACAAGATTAATGTCTATGGTGGCCAAAAAATTGGAAATACCCACTATTGAAATTCAACACGGCGTTTACTCAGGGAAAGGAAAATTGGTATCTGGTATTTTTGTGGACTATGTTTTTGTATGGGGAGAATATTTTAAGAATTTATATCTAAGGAACAAAAAGAACCAAAACCCGGAGATACGTATACTTGGGTATCCATATTCCATTCCAAACCCAGAAAATATTCAATATAATAAAAAAATAGCATATTTAGGACAGGCTTTAGAATTATATGGTGATTCTTTTTCGAATACAAAAAAGGATATGATACTGGAACTTGATGCGTGGTGCACAGATAATGGATTTGAGTTTGTTTACAAACCACACCGGATGGAAGATTTAGATTTATTAAAAAAAGAATGTCCTCAAGTTAAATTCTGCCCAAAAAATGAGAAGTTAGAGGATACCATCCTAAATAATGATATATTTATTTCATTTAATTCCACGGCACTTATTGAGTCGGCTTTGAATTCTAAAATGAGTGTTCAGCTTATTAATTATGATATACCCACTGATGATTTTGAAGAACTGGGCATATGCAGAAGTTTCACCAGTTTAACAGAAATAAAAGAGTTCTTAAAAGAATTGAAAACTTTAGATGATGTAAAAAGACATTATTCGCCGGTAGATCCTCACTACATAGAAATACCATCACCCAGTCCCGGGGAGAAATTTGCCGAATTAATAGGGGAGATAATAGATTTTTAAACATTCATTCCACATTAACTGTCTATCTTTATAAACTATTTATTCTTGAAAATTATACTACTATGAATCAGTACCAATATCAGTACCAATTATAATACTACTAGGAATCAATACCAATTATATTGTATATGATACAGTAGCTATGATTAAATTTAATTTCTAAAACTCTATTTTACGGTGAAAAATTGAATGAATACAAAATCTTCGTCCAGCGAATAGGATTGGTGGGAATAGCAAATCTCCTGGTTGCTTTGAGCTCATTAATTTTACTACCCATCTTAACTAAAAACCTGTCCATAGACGACTATGGTATTTGGGTGCAAATAAACACTACCATATCATTATTGCCCAACCTGACAACTCTTGGACTTCCATACACAATGGTCCGATTTTTATCTTCAGAAACAGACAAACACCAAAGACAGGAAGGATTCTATTCAATCCTCATCATGGTTTTAGTATCAACATTAATCGTGTCCTTATTATTGTTAGTATTTTCCAAAGAAATAGCATTTGCCATCTTTAACGGTGATGTTAATGTGGCCATCTTATTATCTGGAGTTGTTTTCCTGGCCTGTTTGAATGCCCTGCTATTAAATTATTTCAGAACTTTCCAGGAAATGAAAAAATATTCCATCTTTTTGCTAATGCAAACCTATTTGGGAGTGGCTATTGTTGCCTATTTCGCACTTAGTGGATATGGTATTTACATGACCGCAGTGGGACTTCTGATTGCAAATCTAATCACATTTCTGGTTATGCTCGCATTAATAATCAGGAGTTTAGGATTTATTCTTCCTAAATTCAGTAATATGCGTGAATATTTATCATTCGGACTCCCCACAATTCCAGGAAATCTATCATCATGGATTGTGAATTCCAGTGACAGATATGTTATAGGAATAGTTTTAAGCGCAGCCTTTGTAGGTTACTATTCTCCTGGTTACACCCTCGGAAACTGCATTACAATGCTTTTAGCACCATTTTCCCTTTTACTACCCTCCGTTCTGCCTCAATACTATGATAAAAATAATATGGAAAAAGTATCATTATTCTTAAATTATTCATTGAAATATTTCCTTTTAATATCAATTCCCGCTGCCTTTGGATTATCAGTGCTGTCTAAGCCTTTATTAATTGTATTATCCACACCGGATATTGCCTTGAATGGTTATCTTATAACACCATTAACCGCTTTAAGCACTCTTATCTTCGGAGTTTACGCTATTATAGGTAATGTGCTGGTACTGGAAAAGAAAACAAAAGTAATAGGGACAATCTGGATAATTGCCGCTATATTAAATTTAGTTCTTAACATTATCTTCGTCCCATACTTCGGAATTATGGCTGCCGCGGTTACCACGTTATTGGCCTATCTAGTTGCGTTTATCCTTACTCTAAGATTCTCAACTAAATTCTTCAAATTTGATTTTATATTTATCATTAAGAGCGTAACAGCATCAACTATGATGTCCGTTCTTATTATTTTAATTAACCCTCATGATCTTATGAATATTGTAATTACAGTTATAATATCTGTTTTGGTTTACTTTGCTTTGATCTTAGCCCTTAAAGGAATAAAAACAGAGGAATTTCAATTATTTAAAGAAATGTTTAGAAAAACTTAAGTTCTGAATTATCCTTCGGGAAAATCGCATAATCAACCGGTCTTACAGATGATGAATTTAAACATTAGGCATAATCATTGATTTTTATGATTCCAAAAGAAGATTTAAGATGGTATCTTTTCGAAGAAACCATAAAGATGTATTCAAAAAACGGTCGCTCCAATTATGAAAAACATCGTTATAAAGATCTTAATCGATTTCTTTCAGATTACTACATCATAAAATCGGTAGGTATAGCCTCAAAAGCAAGTTACAAAATATCAAAGGTTTTC
This sequence comes from Methanobacterium sp., assembly GCA_020855015.1. GTDB lineage: Archaea > Methanobacteriota > Methanobacteria > Methanobacteriales > Methanobacteriaceae > Methanobacterium. The sequence goes on along the minus strand of JAHKLP010000090.1, from coordinate 16,366 downwards.
AACAAGCAAGAGAATGATATCCTTGTGCATGATTTACTTTGCAGGTATCCGAGTATAATTCGTCAGCTGGAACTTAATTATAATCCCCTATTTTTTGGTATCAACATTAAGCCTTTTTTCAAATCTTTAAGGAGAAAAATCAATTATTATCCTCTTTATGATGTCTACAAGGATCTTTATAAAGGTGTACTGGATTATGATGATGATCAGTTGATGGATAGTTTCCAAAACTTGAAATCTATTGTGAAAAAGATAAACCCCAAACTAATAATTTTAAATCATGATTTCACCACTGACGTGAAACTGATGACTTTGGTTGCCAGTGAATTGGACGTGCCTACAGTTGAGATTCAGCATGGCATGTATTCTGGGAAAGACAGGATGCTTTCCGGTAATTATGTAGATTATGTTTTTGTGTGGGGAAAGTATTTCCAAGATTTATATCTAAACTCCAAAACCAGTAGAAAAAGAGAAATACGGATATTGGGATACCCCTATTCTGTTCAAAAAGACAAATATGGGGATTATAATAAAAGGGTGGTCTATTTGGGCCAACCATTGGAATTATATGGTGATTCCTATCTTGAAAGGAAGAGGGATATAATTGAAGAATTGAGTGGTATTTGTGATGGTTTGGGTTTTGAATTGGTCTATCGGAAACATCCCAGTGAGGATCTGGATTGGTTAAGGTTGAACTTACCCGGTGTTAATTTCACTACTGAGAGCGAGACCCTGGAGGAAACTATAAAGAATAATGATATATTCATTTCATTTAATTCCACGGCGCTTATTGAGTCGGCTTTGAATTCTAAAATGAGTGTTCAACTTATTAATTATGATATACCCACTGATGATTTTGAAGAACTGGGCATATGCAGAAGTTTCACCAGTTTAACAGAATTAAAAGAGTTCTTAAAAGAATTGAAAACTTTAGATGATGTAAAAAGACATTATTCATCGGTAGATCCCTATTACATAGAAATACCATCACCCAGTCCCGGGGAGAAATTCATAGAACTGATAAAAGAAATTTTGTAATTAAAATATTATTATCAGTCTTTATCTGGTTTTTCGGTATTTTCTTTTTTATTCAGGGCTATTTCCCTGGTTAATAGGGTGATTTCTTCTTCAATATTTTCAATCATGCCATATATTTTGAATATCAGATAGAAGCAGCCTATTAATCCAAAGATTAATATGATATCCAGTCCTCTTCCTATTCCAGTGATGTTGGTTAGTAGAGTTGTGGCTGCAGGATAAGCTGAAAATATTAATAAAAGCACCCAAATAGTGATCCATACTAGGACCATGCTCAGGGACATTTTACCATCCCTGAATCTTAAAATAGATATTATTATGCCTATTATTCCGATTAAGAGTCCAATATATTGATATATTAACATACAAGATCCCCCATTTTATTTGAAAATATTTTTAATTAATCTGGCTAGGATTTTTAGTCCAATTTTAGTGTCAGTACCCTTGGAAAGGGAATAATCAGTATAAATCGTTTCAATGGGCACTTCAATCAGTGTCAGATCTTTCCTTTTTATCTCTCCAATTATTTCAGAGGAGACTCCATAGTCCCTGGAGTGTAATTCCATGATATTAGCAGCATCTGGCGAGATTGCCCTAAGACCTGACTGTGAATCACTCACACCCATCCCATAGAAAATGCGGGTGATAATATTCATCACATTGTTTCCAAATTTTTTGCGAAAAGGCATTTCCTGGAAATTTCTGGTACCGATTACAACATCGGCCTTTTTTTCAATGACGGGCTTAACCACAGGGACCAGGTCATCAATATGGTGTTGACCATCGGCATCAAAGGTCACAATCACCCTAGGATTTTTAGATAGAGATGCTTCCAGACCAGTACTGATTGCAGCCCCCAATCCCCTGTTAATTGGATGTCTGTACAGATGGACCTGTTGAGGATATTTTTTATGAACCTTTCCCACAATGGATGTAGTTTCATCATAGGAACCATCATCAATCACTATTAATTGCATTCCCTTTTCTAGTAACTCCTCCATTACATTTTCAATTGTTTTGGCTTCATTGAATGCAGGTAGGACTATTAAAATGGTTTTCCCATACTTTTCCAGAAACTCTTCAGTCTCATGAGTCAATTTACATCCTCCATTCAATCTCATGGTGATTAACGATAAAAACTTGTCATCACTTTTTTTAAGCATAACTTAAAGCATTATCATACTTTATAGAGACTACTCGGTATTGATCACCGATGCCAGTTCAGCCACTCTCCGTCCCAGGTTACGTGATGTTTCCAGTCCGGTTTCATCACTTCCCATATTTTCTATGGAAACCCCAACACCGGTTCCACCATAATGGGCGAGGGGGGCACCGTCTCCCACAATTAACATGTCATGGATTAACATGAACTGGTGAATAGCAGATATTGTGGTTTCCTGACCACCATTACGGGAGCCTCCAACACTGATAGCTCCCCCTACTATGTTTTTCAGTTTGAAATCCATGCGTAGAGGTCTGGATCGGTCTATTAACATCTTTAACTGACTGGTGACGCTTCCAAAGTAAACTGGGCTGCCAATGATTAGACCATGAGAACTTCCTATTTTAGCCAGTATATCTGACATATCGTCATATATGGCACATTCACCCGTTGATTTACAAATATCACAGGCTATACAGGGTTCAATTTCAGCACTTCCCAAATATATGATTTCGGTCTCAACTCCTAATTCTTCAGCAGCTTTAAGAGCACTATTAACTAAAAATTCAGTGTTTCCACCTTTTCGTGGGCTTCCCACAATTCCGGTTATTTTTACCAATAAAATCACTCCATATCATATTTTCAACATATTTCTACATGGTGAATACAACATATTGGGCTAGTAAAATCATTTAATTCATTGACTTTTAATGGATTAGTTCATATTTTCCTTAGTTTTAAGTAGTTGTATGTTTAAACTATATTTTACGTTTATAGTTCGATAAATGATTTTTCGGATGTAAACCAATAAACTGTATTTGAAATCTAAAATCATTTAAAGACATTAATATTCTAATCTTACCAGTTTTATAAGAGTTTATTTTATGAAAGATATGATTAAAGGTGGCTCGTATAAGCCTTTAACTCCTGAAAAAGGAGTTATATCCTTAGTAAGAACGTGGTCACTATCTGAAAAAAAAGGAGATACTAATGCCCGTCACCAAGCATCTCAAGAAATAGAAGAGTTCCTGATAAAAACTGCTGACGGATCCTTTACCCTTAACTCTGACAACTTCAATGATTCTTCTGAAACCATGCACACACATCACGGTGCCCTGAGTGAAGCCCGAGTCAAATTCGCGGATCCTCTCAGATTGGAGGGTAAAAAAGAAGTGGCAATCCTGGATATTTGCAGTGGGCTGGGTTTCAATGCCGCGGCTGTGCTGGAAAAGTTTATAAAATCAGGATTTGATCCGGAACTAGTAAAGATAGAAATTGACATGGTGGAAGTATCATGGGAAACTCTTGCTGCATCCTTAATCATTCCCAGCCCAATTGAATCACACAGTTTCATAAAAAAAGCAGTTGAAGATTATCTTATAAATCATCAATTACTGGTTTGTCCACATGAAAAAAAAGATATTCCCCGCCAAGTTGATATAGGTGTGCACTGTCAGGATGCCCGGAAAATGGTTGTAAATATTCCCCCCACTAAAAAGTACGATGTCATCTTTCTGGATCCCTTTAGCCCGGAAAAATCTCCGGAACTGTACAGTACAGAATTCCTCTTGAAAATAAGGCAGTTACTTAAAGAGGATGGTGTTATCTTAACTTACACATCATCGGCTCCGGTACGCTTTGCATTGGTTAATGCCGGTTTAGAAGTGGGCGAAGGACCATCACTGGGACGTAAAGGGGGAACAATTGCTTCTCCCAGTGTGAATAAAATTATTAAACCGCTGAGTATGGATGATGAGCGCATGATCGCATTGTCTGATGCTGGTATACCCTTCATGGATCCTGAACTAACCGATTCATCAGAAACTATCATCAAAAGACGTCAATTGGAGCGAATGGATGCCAGAAGTATTTATAAAATGGCATCTACTGTGAAAACACCAGTTTATTTGTGCAGGGATATTCCTGATTATAAATTAAAAAGAAGGGTTTTGAAACATTTAAGAAACATTGGTATTATAGACTTAGATTCCCCAGAGTCATGTTACCTGGTCTGTCCACAACACAAAGAATGCATATGCCATTGTAAACAGGGAAAATTTCCCACATCCAGTACCAGGATAATGGAAATGGATAGGCGACTAAAAAATATTACAACTTAAACAGAATATTAGAAATAATGTGATGATTTAATTCATATCAATTATCTAAACCATTAGATCTCCCATCTAAATTAATCATAATTCTAGCAGAATCAATCAGATAACAATAAGGTGAAATATTGAACTTTGAAATAAAATATAAAGATGCCAGGGCACGTTTAGGTGTTCTAAAAACCCCTCACGGGAATATTAAAACCCCGGCGCTCATGCCAGTTATACATCCTGGAAAACAAACAATTAAGGTTGAAGATTATGGGGCAGAGTTGGTTATCACCAATGCCTACCTTATCTATAAAAATGAAGATTTGCGGGAAATTGCCATAAATGAGGGAGTGCATGAACTCATAAATTTTGATGGCCCTATAATGACTGATTCTGGTTCTTTCCAGCTTTCTGAATATGGTGATGTTCAGATTACCAATAAGGAGATTGTGAAATTTCAGGAGAAAATAGGGACAGATATTGGAACTTCTCTGGACATACCAACACCCCCATCAGTTAAAAAAGAACGTGCAGAAAAAGAACTGGCGATAACACTAGAAAGAGCTATAGAAGCACTGGAAGTAAGACAGGAGCTTATGTTGAATTCAGTGGTTCAGGGTTCCACATACCCCGACCTGCGCAGTGAATGTGCAGAAATTTTGGGGAAAATGGACTTCCAGGTGCACCCCATTGGAGCAGTAGTTCCTCTAATGGAATCCTACCGCTATAAAGAGTTAGTGGAAGTGGTAATGGCATCAGTGAGTCATTTGCCTGATTCTAGGCCACGTCATCTTATGGGGGCGGGTCATCCAATGGTATTTGCTCTGGCAGTTGCCATGGGCTGCGATCTTTTCGATTCAGCTGCTTATATATTATATGCTGAGGATGATAGGCTGCTTATGCCAAACGGAACTATTAAACTGGAAAATCTTCATGAAATGCCCTGCAGTTGTGAAGTCTGCACCAATCACACCCCGGAACAGTTGCGTCAGATGGATAAAAAAGAAAGAGTCCAGTTAATAGCCCAACACAACCTTTTAATTAGTTTTGCTGAGATAAGACAGATACGTCAAGCAATTATTCAGGGAAATTTGTGGGAACTAGTAGAGCAACGTTGCCGTGCCCATCCCTTCTTACTGGAAGCACTGCGCACTTTAAAAAATTACTCTGAAGATCTGGAGAAATATGATCCTCCCTACAAAAAATCAGCATTTTTCTATTCCGGGCCAGAATCCTTAAATCGTCCCGAGGTGTACCGTCACCTTATGAAGCTGGATAGGATTCCCAATAAAAAGAGTGTACTAATACTCCCTCGAAGTAGGAAACCATATTCAGAATATTTACATGACATTCCTCGACGATATTACAAGTTTAAGGGTAACGAAGAAATTAAAGATATTCCCATTGGTGATGTGCAGATTACTGTTGTTGATGTGCCCTTCGGAGTGATCCCTCTGGAACTGGATCAGGTGTATCCACTGGCTCAAAATGAGTCTCCAGCAGATTATGATGAAAATTCTATTTGCATGGTGAATAAGGTCCTCCAGGATTATTTGGAAGGTTTCCAGGCTGCTTTTATAAGTGAAGATGTAGTGGAAACATTCCAGCTTGGAGGGAAATTCCCTATGGATATAGTACATGAAATCCCAGAAACCCTTAAACTGGAGGTTGATGATAATCAAAGGATAAAAATGATAGCTGATTATCAGTTTGGGACTGGTGCAGGGGAAGCCCTTTTTAATGGAGATGTTGACATAGTAAAAAGTAGGAAGACTGGAAAGATTCGCCACGTTTATGCTGATCAGGAGCTTATCGCCACTTTAAGGGCCAGTGATGGTGTTTTTGTACTGGGTCGTGAGGGTGCTCGTCGCTTGCACAGTTTCCTCCCATACCCTAAGAATCGGGTGGTTGTAAATCAGGATGCCGAACCATTTGCTCGGGAAGGAAAAAGTATATTTGCTAAATTCGTTATAAATTGTGATATAGATATCCATGCAAAGGAAGAAGTATTGATAGTCAATGAAGAAGACCAACTTCTGGCCTTCGGAAAGTCCGTATTAAATGGAAAGGAGATATTAGATTTCAACATTGGTCAAGCAGTTAAAACAAGAAAGGGAGGCTTTTAATGATACCAAGTGCAGGTATGAACCCTAAACAGCTTAAACAAATGCAACGAGCCATGAAACAAATGGGCATGGACATGAAAGATGTTAAAGGTGTAAGTGAAGTCATAATCAAGTTTAAAAACAAAGAAGTAGTAATAAACAACCCCAAAGTTAATGTGATGAACTTCATGGGGCAGGACACATATCAGATATCTGGAAAAGCCAAGGAGCGAAAAACCGAAGTAGAACTGGTGATTCCTGACGATGATGTTGAATTAGTGGCCACTCAGACTGGGGTAAGCTCTGAGGAGGCCAGGAAAACCCTTCAAGAAACCAATGGTGATCTGGCTGAGGCTATACTGAGGTTAAGTTAAATGGTTCTCATTGTCCATATCTCTGACTTTCACGTGGGTTCCATATCCTTCCAGGAAGATTTACTCCTAAAGTCTATGGACATCATAAATGAAATGGCCCCGGATGTTACCATAATAACTGGAGACCTCACTGAAAATGGTTATTACATGGAAATGGAGCAGGCAGCCGATTATATAGAAATGATTAAATCACCGGTCATGGTTGTTCCTGGAAACCATGATGCAAGACATGTGGGTGACCAATGTTTCCGTGAACTCATCAGGGAACGTTATGGAAATCTTCAGATTTTAGATGGACTAAAAATTATGGGACTAGACAGCAGTGAACCTGACCTGAATTATGGGAAAGTGGGAAGGGCTCAGCAAGCATGGATGGAGGAAGAGCTTTATGATGCCACCCAGAATGATATGCAAAAAATCATTGCCCTGCACCACCATATAATACCCGTTCCCAGAACTGGAAGAGAAAGAAATGTTTTAAGTGATGCCGGAGATATTCTCTATTCATTAATAGAAAATGATGCAGATATTGTACTGTCCGGACATAAACATGTTCCACATGTATGGATGGTTCAGAACACAGCATTTTCAACAGCAGGGACAGTATCTTCACTGAAGTTGCGGGGAAAAGATCCTGCATCTTTCAACACAGTAAATATAGATGATGATTATATAGAAATCCTCTTAAACACTGCCGATGGTAAAACCAGCTGTCTGGCTAAGTACGAAAATTTATGTAGGTGATTTATTGCAGGTAATTGTTGATGCATCTAATATAGCCCACTTTGGAAAAAAGGATGGGAAACCCAGACTGAGCAACTTACTTGCTGCAGTGGAGGCCCTTGAAAAGATAGGCTATCATCCAATTCTCATCGCAGATGCATCCCTGAGACATGAAATTGATGAGAAAGAAGAATTCAACAAACTCCTTGAAGAGGAAAAAGTGCATCAGGTGCCCTCTGGTACCAACGCAGATCATTATATTCTCAAAATTGCCGAAGAAGAAGATGCTAAAATATTGTCTAACGATGCATTCAGAGAGTTTTATGACGAATTCCGGGATATTAACAGCCGCAGGATTCCTTATAAATTTGTAAAAGGAAAGATCACCATAGGTAGCTCAGCTAAGCCTAAAAAAATTAGAAATATCCTCCAAAAAATTTGTAACCAGACCTTATCAGAGTTTGAGAAGAAAGGATATGATTCATATAAATTGAAAAAGAACAAGAAACTATCAGGCATTGCAGTTGCCAAAGAGGCAATTGATCGGATATCCAAGAGCAAGGATGAAGGCATCGACACCAAACTGGAAGGCATGTTCATGAAGATACCCTTATTTGACAAAGTCATGAAAATGGTGGAAGATGCTGAAAGAACCAGTGACTTCATAATCTTTGTTTTAGTCAGCCCACGTGACTACCAGGAAGCAGTCCGAAACGCAGGTAACATTGCAGTAACTGTGGGGGACCGTTTAAAACTGGATCATGCCCCACTGGTGGCTGTTCGAAATGATCTGTTCACTAAACCTGGGACCTTTGAACTTAACATCATCTATTCTGATGAAATACTGGAGGAATCTCCCTTTGATGTGAATATCACCATTAATGATCATGACTATTCATTTGTTAAGAAAAACTCCCGAAATATTGCCAGCACTGTCGCTGCCAGGTTAGGCACCTGGAAATTCCCCATTGTATCAGTCAAACCAAGTATGCTGATGGAAAAGCCAGGCCACTATGACATCAACTTGGAAAAGGGAGGAGACAAATAAATGGCTGGCAATTACTTCCTGAAAACGCTATTTGGCTTTCTTTTAAAACATCGGGTTTTGAGTATAGGTACCAAGTACTATCCTACCAATGAAAAAGAACAAGAATATGTGGAAATGGTGAACTACACCCGTACCATGCTTTTAGAAATAGACCGAGCTCATATTACCACGGAAAACATTTTCCAAAACCTTGAAAAAGAGGTTGGTAGGGGTAATATTCCTGATAATCGCCGGTTTGTTGAAATAAAACCTGCTGAAGATGATGTTAACGAATATGCTCTTTTAAGCAATATAATAATGGGTAGTGATCGATACCTGTATGTGGAAGTTTTCAGTGGGTACAAGGGAATAATCGACCAATTCGTACAGATCATTAAGGATGAAAACGGTGTGATTGTTGAAAGAAGCAACACCGAAATCGTATCCCGACTTTTATCCAAAAATGATGCAATACGTGTAGGTATTGAGTTAATTAAGATTGGTATGGAAAAAGAGATCGATGTGAGATCCGCTGTTGGAATGACAGGTGCAGCTGCCATTGAACGATCCATCAACCTCAACAAACAAATAGGACAAACATCTGGTGTTGGTTTCACCAAATTAGGTGGTGAATTTGCCATTGTCTTCTCCAGTAAACTCACCAATCTGGAAGGAACACCGGCAGTTTACGATAACTACCTTTTCATTGATGCCTTTGACTCAACCCAGTTCATAGAGGAACAGGGCCGGGACAGACTGGTTGAAATCATGAATGAGATCAAAGACTTCATAGAAAAAGAATGCAAAGGCAAAATAGAAGGTTACCGTGAGGGCGGAGATGATCTCATTGCAAATCTCCCCACCAAGGATGCAGCCCTCCGTGCAGGAATCGATTCATCCTGGCACGCTCTCAACAATGGAGCAAGACTAAGAGTGGGTATTGGAAAAAGCCGACGGGAAGCAGGAGAAAGAGCACAGATGGCTGATGATATCAAAATCTGGAATAATTCCCCAGTTATGGTTTTCGATTTAGCGGACGGTGTTTACGCCTACTATGTACCATCCGAGTTCACCCGAACCATAGTTGAATACTTGCAGGAACGAAGCGGTAGAGTTATCATGATCTTTGTCTTTGTCTTCATAGTCACATTGGTCGGATGGAACATTGGACACTGGGAATTTGGATTGGTAGCAATAGGATTAGCTTTACTTTATGCAGTAACTGCTTAAAAATATATAAAATAAATTAAATTTACCCATTTATTATATTAAGAAGGGATTAAAGATGAGACAAGACTTAAAAGCAAAAGCCTCAGTTGCTCTAATCATATCATTCATTGCATTTGGTTGCGGTACTGGTGCCAGTCTATTCTCAGGATTATATCTCAATGACGGAAATAATTCTTACTTCAATAATAATTCCTCCCCTGAGCTTCCCATAATCTACAACATAAAAAACACCACTGATAATCTTAGCAATACTCCTCCAGTAACTGAAACCCCATCATCTTCAGATTCTGAAGATGTTTATGAGGAAAACACACAGCCCAACCATCAGGATGAACCACCTACCAATACAACCAATAACAGCGCCGTTCCATAAATCACAAGTGCAAACTAGATATTGCATCCCCCATTTTATTGAAGTTAAAAAAAGTTCAATCCTAAAAAAAGTAATTTTTATTAAGTGATTTTTAATAAATTTAAAACTGGAATTTCTTCTAATAAAAATATCAAAGGCGGATTTTAATATGAAAACAATAGAAGGTGGCTTGTGTGCTGTGGATAATGTAAAGGCTGCAGGGGCCTGTGAAGACAATTATGGTGTGGCAATCATCCACTACCCAAACAGCAATGTAGCAGCAGTGTTCACCAGCAACAAAGTTCAAGCTGCCCCCATAATCATCACCAAAAAAGCAGTTGAAAATGGCAAACTCTCGGCAATAGTGGCCAATAGTGGGAATGCAAACTGTTTCACTGGCATGAAAGGTGTTGAAAATGCAGAGTTGATGGCCTCCCAGGTAGCTGAAAATCTAAACATCCTCCAGGAAGACGTGGCAGTAGCATCTACTGGAATCATCGGCCGGCAACTACCCTTAGGAGAAATTAGCAAATTAATTGATGATTCACTGCGAAGACTTAACAATTCTTCCAAAGCTTCTCGAAGCGCTGCCGAGGCCATAATGACCACTGATACATATCCTAAACAATATGCCGTGGAAACAACTCTCAAAAACGGTCAGAAAATATGTATTGGTGGCATAATTAAGGGATCAGGAATGATAGCCCCTAACACAGCCACCATGCTCTCATTTATAACTACCGATATTGAAGCAAGCCCTGAAGAATTGGAAAAAGCTCTTAAAAAAGCGGTGGACAAAACATTTAACATGGTGGTCATCGATGGGGACGAAAGCACCAACGACATCGTCCTGATGATGTCTCGTCCAGGGCAGGGAAAAATAGATGAGAATTTTCAGGAAGCATTGGAATACCTCTGTAGCCAGCTGTCTAAAATGATGGCCCAAGATGGTGAGGGAGCAACCAAATTCATGGAAGTAGAGGTGAAGGGAGCTGAAACCATGGAGGATGCAAAATTAGCTGCAAAATCCATTGTAACCTCTCCACTGGTAAAAACTGCTCTATTTGGTGCTGACCCTAACTGGGGTCGTATCATCGCAGCAGTAGGATACTCAGGAGCGAACATGGACCCGGATACTATAAGTGTTCGCCTGGAAGATAAAGAACGCTCCGCTAACATAGTGGACCATGGCAAAGTCATGGCCTTTGAAGGGACAGAGGAACTGGAGCTGGCGGAAAGTATAATGGAAAGAGAAGAAATCAAAATTACCGTGGATCTGGCCCTTGGAAAATATGCAGCAACTTCCTATGGCTGTGATCTGAGTTACGATTACGTACGTATCAATTCTGAATACTCAACTTAAATTAACATATTACCCTAACCATAATAGGTCAGGAATAGTAAATAGATAAGATAAACAGTAATCAAAGTGTATATAAAAACTAATTAGCCGAGTAAACAATAATTAGGATGAGATCTTTATGAAAGTTTTAATTATAGGTGCAGAAGGAATGTTAGGCCACGATTTAGTGGATGTCATGTCCAAAAACCATGATGTTAGTACCACCACCATCCACACCTTGGACATTACTGATATCAATAAAACCATTGAAACTGTTGGAAACATTAATCCCGACGTGGTGATTCATGCCGCGGCTTTCACTGATGTTGATGGAAGTGAATCAGAAGCTGATCTAGCCTACAAGGTCAACAGTTTGGGAACCAGAAATGTGGCTGTTGCCTGCAAAGAAACAGACAGTGCACTAGTTTACATATGCACTGATTATGTCTTCGATGGAACAAAAGACAGTCCCTACTATGAGCACGACCAGACAAACCCATTGGGTGTATACGGGAAAACCAAATTAGCAGGTGAAGTCAACATACGCGACTTACTCAGCAAATTTTACATAGTAAGAACATCATGGCTATATGGTTACCATGGTCCCAATTTTGTAACCACCATGCTAAAGCTGGCTGAAACTCATAGTGAGATTTCGGTTGTGGGTGACCAGATCGGATCTCCCACCTACACCGTTGACCTGGCCAAGGCCATACTAAAACTAATAGAAAAGCCAGTTTATGGCATTTATCACATAACCAACAGTGAACATTGTTCCTGGTATGAATATGCACAGTTAATCTTTGAAATTGCAGACATAAACGTTGACCTGAAACCTGTAACCACAGAAGAATTCGGCAGCCCAGCACCAAGACCTAAATATTCAGTCCTCGCAAATTATAACTGGGAAATGGAAGGATTACCCCAAATTAGGAGTTATAAAGAGGCTTTAAAAGAATATATGGATTTATTGTAATATAACATTTTTTTCATTGCTTTTGAAAAAAATGAGGGATTTAGGAGTAAAAAAAAGTGTTTTTTGCTAAATTGATATCTTAACTATTTATTTTCTATATTGATAATTTAGACATCCTTTCCATGGCTTCTTTTGTATTCTCCAGGGTGTTAAAAGCAGTTAATCGTAGATAACCTTCACCACTTGGACCGAAACCAACACCAGGCGTGCCAACTACATGGGCTTCATTAAGTAGCAGGTCAAAGAATTGCCAGGAATCCATTTCTCCAGGAGTTTTAATCCAGATGTAAGGCGAGTTAACTCCACCATAAATTTTCAAACCCAGATTGTCTAGACTCTCCCGGATAATGGACGCATTTTTCATGTAATATTCAACTGATTCCTGGATCTCTTCCTGGCCTTCCGGTGAAAATACTGCACTGGCAGCAACCTGTATTGGATAGGAAACCCCGTTGAATTTGGTTGTTTGTCTACGGTTCCATAAATTATTCAATGAATGCGGACGGCCCTCTTCATCGAAGCCTTTCAATTCCTTGGGAACCACAGTGTAGGCACAACGTGTACCAGTGAAACCAGCATTTTTAGAAAAACTCCTGAACTCAATTGCAACTTCACGAGCACCCCTAATCTCATATATACTGTGTGGTATGTTTTCCTCACGGATGTATGCTTCATAAGCAGCATCAAAAAGAATAATTGAATTATTTTCTATAGCATAATCAACCCATACTGCAAGTTGTTCCTTGTTCAGTGCTGTTCCAGTGGGATTGTTGGGATAACATAAGTATATCAAGTCAACCGATGATTCTGGGAGTTCAGGAACAAATTCATTATCTTCAGTGCAGGGAATGTAAACTAAATTTTGATAACGACCATCATCTCCCATGGGTCCTGTCCTTCCAGCCATAACATTACTGTCCACATAAACTGGATAAACAGGATCAGTAACTGCTACAGTGTTTTCAAGGCCGAATATCTCCTGGATATTGCCAGTATCACATTTAGCACCATCACTGATGAAAACTTCATCATTAGATAATTTGATCCCACGAGGTTCATAATCATGTTTGATTATTTCATCAATCAGAAAATCATAACCCTGTTCTGGCCCGTAACCACGAAATGAGTCGTTTTTACTCATTTCATCAACTGCTTCTTTGAATTTTTCAACAACTGCCCTGGGTAAAGGCCGGGTCACATCACCAATACCCATTCTTATGATATCTGCATCAGGGTTTTCATTCTGGTACCTATCAACTCTTTGGTTAATTTCCGAAAAAATGTAATTGCTTTTCATCAACAGATAATTCTCATTAATTTTTACTGCCATCTCTCACACCTCTATTTCACTTTTAGAATTATATTTCTAAATTTTTAATTATTAGACCGCACTGATTTAGTTTAACATTTTAATTGTATATTTATCACTTCTATGAATTAAAGATGATAAATAAGTATTATCAACACTACTCCAATTATATTTAATCTTTCTTTGTGTGAATTTATTCATTTATAATTGTCTAAATGCTCTTCTGGGATGACATTATTCAATTATAAGTACGGGTTCTGGTTTAATCATTTTATCATATTTAATTATTGTGATTAGCTTTTTTTAGAATGATTTATTAATGGATTTAAAAAAATAATTATTTGATTTTAAAAAATACGTAAATTTAGGGGATAAAAGCTGTGAATTATAGGCCAATCATGATTCTTCTTATTGAAGACGACCCAAATCATGCTCGGGCATTAGAGGCAATGTTGGAAAGGGTTAAAGATTTTGATTACGTTTTGGTTCATTGTTACAAGCTTTATGATGGTATTAAAGAGTTGAAAAGCACAGAATTTGATGTGGTACTATTAGATTTGCGACTTCCAGATAGTGAAGGCATATCTACATTTAGATCAGTTCATGACTATGTCCCGGAGATTCCTATAGTTATCTTAACTGCCCTGATTAATGAAGAAATAGCACTGCAAACATTACAAGAAGGAGCCCAGGAATACCTTTTCAAGGGAGAATTTGATGGTCAAGATTTATCAACTGCAATGATGCATTCTATAGCTCGAGTTAAATATTTATCATCCTTAAACTGATTATTCTAATAATATAAACCCATTTTAGTATTGGAATTATATATCATAAAGATTATATTAGAAGATGAACTATTTTATATTGATAACTTTTATTATTCCTTTAGATTTTTCATTGCTCTTTAGAATAATGATTATTAAATCAGGATCAGCCTAAAAGCCAACTAGACATTATGATAAATCTTTACGAAGATTTTTATCCGAAAAAATGTATTCTGATGTAACCATCATCAGATACCAGACAATTTCACTTAAATAATAAGATGAAAGTTAAGCTATATTTATCTGAACGTTGAATTTAATTGTGGAGATAGTACTTATGAAGTGTGTTGTTATTGGTGCCGGTAATGCTGGACGACCAGCAGCAAGAATACTAAATTATGCTGGTCATCAGGTTCAGATTACCGATCAGAAGAAATTGGAGGAATTCCCTGACAGTGTGCAGAACACTCTCAGGAAAATGGAAGAAGAAGGTGTTAATCTTCAACTGGGATGGGATGATCCAACAAACATCGATGATGTAGATGCAGTTTATATTTCTCCAAACATACCTAAAGATTCTAAAATAAGACATTATCTGGTTGATAACGAATTGAAATTACTTATAAACCAGGACATAGCCAAAATATTAGAAAAATCTATTAATATGGATGTTATTGGTGTTACGGGAACCCTGGGGAAGACCAGCACCACCCACATTATTTCTGAAATCTTCCAGAATGCAGGTTACAAAGTATGGACCTGTTCGTCCCAATGTGGTAATCTTCTCAGCGAAGTGATTGTTGACGGCATAATTAACGGAGACCATCTTAAAAGCGATATAGCAGTTTTAGAATTACCTCATGGTACAATAAGACTCCTTTCGGAGTTGAAACTCAAAATCGGAGTAATAACTAATATCTACTCTGATCATTTATCTGAATTTGAGGGATCCATCCAAAAATATGCTGAAAGAAAACTAATGATCACCAATTCCTGTGAAATACTAATCTCCAGCAATCAATGTAAACAGATCATGGAATCTTTTCCTAAAACCATTTTTTACTGCACTGGTCATGAGTTATCTGATGTTTCAGGTGAACTTTTAGATGGAAAAATCCGAATAAAATATAAAGTAAAATCGCGTGAAGGTGAATTTGAAACAGAATTCAATCTCCGAGGATACTATTTTGAAAACTCAATTGCAGCTGCTGCAGTGGCCATTACTTATGGCTTAAAAGAAGACGCTATTAAAGAGGGGTTAAGTAAGTTTAATGGAATTCCCGGACATCTAGAATATATAGGAAAATATTCTGATCGTGAAGTTCATTTTGACGCTGCCTTTGTACCAGAGGGTATTTTATCCACTCTTGAAGAGTTCCCTGCTACTGATGAATCTAATTTAGTGATTTTAATTGATAATCCCGACAGCACCAACCCAAGGGACAAGTTCCAGATTGGAAAAATACTGGGTGAACATGCTCAAGTGATAATTGCCAGCGGATATAACGAAACAACTGGTGTTCTGGACATGGAATCTGCTAACCAGGTATTGGAAGGAGCTAAAGATTCTGATTGTCTGAAAATAGCTGTTGAAGACATGACCAAGGCTGGTGAACTTTCCATAAAACACTCTAAACCAGGGGATGTTATTCTACACATTGGTCCTGGTGCAATCACCAATTATGAAGATCTCAAGTCCAAAATCATCATGGGACTAGAAGCAGGCTGTAATAAGTATCC
The DNA here is from genome assembly GCA_020855015.1 of Methanobacterium sp. Lineage (GTDB taxonomy): Archaea > Methanobacteriota > Methanobacteria > Methanobacteriales > Methanobacteriaceae > Methanobacterium. Next base: position 119 of record JAHKLP010000090.1, on the reverse strand, counting down.
TTGAAATCCTTTATCTGATCTTTATTATAATTGATTGCTATCGTCAAAACCCTCTTTTTAAAAGGACAATTCTATTAAATCATTGGAGGTTAAAATTTTTTAAGAGAATTGCATCCTAT
>JAHKLP010000116.1 GCA_020855015.1 Methanobacterium sp. | reverse complement strand
TTCTTCTAAATGTTCCAAAGAACCATCTAATTGTTTCACAAGCACATCAACAAGTTTTAAACCAAAGTTGGCATTATCTAATAATTCAGCTTTTTTATCATATCCTATACCATCATCAGCAACTGTTAATATAAAATCATCATTATCAGAATACATTTTAATGGTGATATTACCTTTTCTACCAGGGGTGAAGGCATGTTTAAGAGAATTTGAAACCAGTTCATTTATTATAAGGCCACAGGGCACTGAAGTTTCAATATTAAGTTTTATATCTTCAATATCAACATTTAAATCTATTAAATGAATATATTGAGGATAATCATCCATTATACTATTTAAAAGGCTTTTTATGTATTCTGAAAAGTTAATTGCGCTTAGATTATCGGATTCGTATAGTTTTTCGTGGATCAGTGCCATGGATCTGACCTGATTTTGACTTCCCTTGAATAGTTCTTTATCCTTTTCATCAACAACATTTTTTGACTGTAAACTCAAAAGACTTAAAATGATTTGTAAATTATTTTTCACCCGATGATGTATTTCTCTTAAAAGGCTTTCTTTTTCCTTTAAAGATTCTTTAAGAGCTATTTCAGCTTTTTCCTGCTCCATTTGAGCTTTTTTAGTCTCATTTAATAAGATGATCTGTCTTAATAGTACCATGACTACTATGAGTCCTACTCCCCAGATCAACGCTGCGTCTGGTTTGGTAACAATTAAGAGGCCATAAGCCCCAAGGACCAGTAACAATGGTAAATACGAAATCAGATCATTATGAGGATGTTCTATTCTGTAAGCATCTATCCATTGTCTTATGTCGATATTAACCTTCTTCAAAAATGAGGTAACTGCCAACATGATAAATATGGAGTTGGTTGAATATAAAACACTGAATAACCATTTAGCACTTAAAAGAGGATTTACAGCATAATACGCGTAGGCCATGTCCCCCAAAATCTGAAAGAAAATACCCACATATATTAATACTATTGGTGGTTCAGGAATCCTGCGATTTTCATTAAATAACAATAGAAGTACAGATAATGATAACATGAGATCTAAAAACAGATAGGATAAAGATAAGACCATTGATAAGGTATCAGGACTACCTGTTTCAACAACCGGCCATACAAAGGGAAACCACACTATAAAAAATATGGAAACAACAATGATAGAAACATCAAATAACTCTTTATATCTGATTTTAAAGGGTCTTTTAGCGAACAGAAATACACTGACAAATAAAAAAGGGTAAGATGCCGAATATAACAAGTTCACTGCTGAAAGTAGAGATGATGAGCCTATTATTTCTTCAACAATAAAATAGAATATGTTGGCAAAGAAATATAACCCAATTCCCGTGGTGAAAAATAAGAGAGGCTTGAAGATGTCTTTATAATTTTTATATGACTTGTATGTTCCATAAACTAAAAAAACTAAGGCTATGAAGCTGGTAATAATTGTTAAAATGTTCAGATATGCTGATGATTGATAAGTATTCCAGAATAAGAAAGGAATTAGGGACAATATAACAATTGAAGCAATGGCAATCATGACCAATGTCTTAAATTCAGTAAAGGGCTTTCGTGTTAACATTTTTTACCACTTAGTCATGATATTAATGCATATCATCTACATTTTTATTAATTGACACTTTTGTTCTAAGTTATTAATCAAATTTATTACATTGATTGAAAATATTTATCCTTGAGGAGGTAATAATATGGAAGATTCGGATATATTTTGCACTGAATGTAATGCTAAAATTAAACCTGGCTCTAAATTTTGCACAGAATGTGGAAAACCTGTAGAGGAAACTAAAACAGACACTCTACAAGCTTCAGGAACGGATGAAACAGAAGTTTCAAATTCAGACTCAGAACCAGGCATTAGATGTCCCCAGTGTAATAATCAGTTAAAGGCTGATGAAACATTTTGTACTGAGTGTGGGACTAAAATTGAAATAATAGCCAACTGTCCGAAATGTGGTGCCCCTATCCAAACTGGAACCAGTTTCTGCACAGAATGTGGTACCAATATCTATGAATACAAATCATCAGAAGCAAAAACATCCAGCATACAGACTGGATCAAAAATAACGGAAGTGCCTCAGAAAGCACAATCATCATCAGACGATGATCCCCTTGATAACATAATTAAGGATGTGGAGAAAACTGGCAGGGGATTGATGAAGGATCTTGGTGGTTTACTGGATAAATCCTCAAAGAAAAGTTCAGAAAAAACAATTAAACCAGCCCGAAAGGATCAAAAATTCCTGGTTTGTAACCAATGTGGTGGTTATTACCAGCTTCAAAGTGGCGAGTCACCAGAAGACTTCTCCCTGGAATGTGATTGTGGTGGAAAGCTGGAGGTTAAAAATAAACATCCCTAAATATTTTTACTGATTCCTATATTATTATAAAAATGTCTTCTCAACAAATATCCCCCATTTTTAGCAAAAACTATTATAATTTCAAAATATACATATAACATCCAAGTAAAAGAGGAGCCACCCCGAATGTCAGATAAAAATCTTAAAAAAGACTATGAAAGGGTTAATAAGAAATTTAAAGAATTAATGTACGAAGGGGAAATTGAATCTATTGAAAAGAAGATTGAAGATCTAAATAAAGATCCCCATCCTAATTCTATTGATGAGATATGGTTAAAGATATATAATGATGTTCTGGATTTGAAGAAAAAGAAACAAGATGAAGTTTGAAAAATTATAACAGGTTAATCTTCAGTAACACTTGTTAAGTTTCGAATGAAATTGGTTATTATTTATTAATGTTTATTTATGGATTCAGATCTTTCCAATTCCTTCTCACGTAGAGCATTTTTTATTACAGCCTTGGGTAATCGGTTAGTTTTATCCAGAAAAACCTTTATATTCTTAATAAACACGTGACAGTATCTGATTGCCTGTAATATTTCCTGAGGATTGCGGGTGCACTGGAAGTGATGCTGGTCCTGGTAGTGGATGTCAAACATGTAATTTAACATAACCATACATTCACTTTTAAGAGTGCCTTCATCAATGTATTTTTCCAGATAATCAAGTAAATAATGAGATTCTGTTTCAAGAACACCATCCCTCAGTGATACTGCCCTTGTAGCATGAAGGAATGCAAAATAAACGGAGATTCGGGTGGAACGATAATAACCATGATCATAGGTTAACTCTGCCTCTTTTAACCATATTTTAGCTTCTTTAAGAGACAATGCACTTTTAAGGGGTGAAGGTTCCACTTTTTTGAGATGGCCCTGATAATACAAATCATCTATTTTGTCCAAATTTATCACCATTATTGGAAAAGATATTTTTTATTTTTAGTAACAACATCTAAAATGCTACGTTAAAAACTTGTTCATTAGTAATATTAAACTTTTCCTTTGTTGCGACCAAAGGTGTGAAAAACTATTGTTAACCTGGTACTTTCTTTACCACAATTGTGTCCGCAATTTTCTGATAGGCATCCCTGTGATTGCGAGCATCGAAGTTAAGGATCATGGTTTTAGTATTGGTATAGTCCCCGGATAAAAATACGTAACTGCAGACCAGTAGGCCATCTTCGATTTTAATACCTGATTTATCTGCGATGGT
>JAHKLP010000053.1 GCA_020855015.1 Methanobacterium sp. | reverse complement strand
TCATCATCAACAGTTATGCTCTGTCCAGCATCATCACTCGTCCCTCCCAGGTAGCTGCCGTACTGTAAGATAGGGTCGATGGTCAGGTTTTTACTGGTATCATAGTTTCCCACCTGGAAACTGTAAATATTTCCATCCAGGACATAGTTGGATGGTATATCCTTATTTTCCTGGTAGGAGATGGGTTTGCTGAGTTTTACGTCACCAATGGGTGTTTGCATTTTCAGATCGCCTTCACTGGTTAGCTCTAGATCACTTGTTCCCATTATCAGTATTTTAATGTCTTCTGGAGTGGCTCCAGGGTTTACTAGGAATATTTTTTCGATATTATTGCCGTTTGCCCTTAGGATGACGGTTATTCCAGGGTAAATTTCCCCTAGACTAATGGTGTTCCAGGTGGTAATGGATGTTTTCCACTGGCTGGGATCACTGCCAATATAGTAATCAACCTTAGCCGTTCCCTTTTCCAGTCCTTTGGTTTTAAAGGTAATTATATTCCCATTTTCATCCAGGAATTGTTCCTTGATCACCATTGTGGTGTTGTTTTCTCCCTGTATGGAGTGGATAATGCTATTATTGTTAACGTAAACCGTTCCATAGAAAGTGTCAGCGTAATATTCCACTTCATCATTCATCTGGCCTGTATTTTCCACAAAAGGAATCGTGGTATTCTGGATTTGAACACTGAGATTATCATTAGTGTTTACTGCAGAAACAGGCCCTAATGAAATAACAATCAATGAAATAAAAAGTATTAGTATTATATATTTTTTCACAGTTTTTTCACCTCCCTTTATATTGATTATCCCCTTGATTATTGATTAATATTCTAACCTAAATAAAAATTATGGGGAAATCAAATTGAATCTAATAAAAAAAGTCAAATTAAACAAAAATAGGAGGGTTAAAGTTAATTAGATTAATAGGTATCTATTATTGCATCCTAACCTTCGATTCTATCCACCTTAAGATATCCGTAACTGTCCACCAGTTCTTTGAATTTATCAGTTTCAGTAACAGATTCTAATGCTTTTTCAATGTCTTTTAGTATGTCTGTATCTCTGAGTTTTTTTTCTACATCAGAGTAATCTTTTTTTAGCACGATGGTAACTGCGATTTTGTCGTCTTCAAATTCGCAAACCTTATGGCCATGGATATCCGTTGATAATTTTATTTTTTTTTCCATTTTCATCACCACATACACCCTCAAAGGATTATGAGTTTTAAGACTTGTTGTTTGATTACTACATTTTTCTAGATTAATTAAGTTATTCATTCCGTAATTTTTTTCTTATAGACATAATCTTGAATAGTTAAACATTTTTTTGGAATATATTTAAGAATTTGAGACTTTATCTAAGGCCATTCGGGAGGCATTTTGTTCTGCCTCTTTTTTACTTCCTCCACTACCTGTTCCCTGGCAGGTTCCATCAATAATGCATGCCATCTTGAAGGTTTTGTTGTGTGGTTTTCCTTCTTCTTTAATTAAGTTGTAGGCAATGTCCAGGCCGTCCTGATCACATAATTGTTTTAATTCTGATTTATAATCATGGAAAAAAACATCTCCACTATCTATATGTGGGAGGACTGTTTTTGAGAGGAATTCTTTCACAGTATCCAGACCCTGATCCAGATATAAAGCTCCGATAAATGATTCGAACACATCACTAGTAACTGAATCAATTTCTCTTTTGGTCATTTCCATGCCATTGCCTAGTTTAATATATTGATCTAATCCTAGTTCTGTAGAATAGGTGTAAAGTGCCTGTTTACACACGTAATTTGAACGCTGACGGGTTAATTCGCCTTCGGTTAGGTCTGGATCTCTGTTGTATAAATATTCGGATACAACTAGATCCAGAACTGCGTCTCCTAAAAATTCTAATCTTTCATAACATTCTGTGAGCTTGTTTTCATTAGAGTAGGACTCGTGAAGAAAGGCTAACTGGTAAAGATGTGTATCATCAGCATTAATTTTGTATTTTTTTAACAGTTGCATAACTATCACTAATATATTAGGGATATTAGTTGATAAAATATTTTATAATCCCAAAATTAGCCCTAAATAAAATATATAATCTCATTAAAATATATAACAATAATCTCATTTAATTTATAACAACAAGTGATTTCCATGGATTTAATAAACATCAATATAATTGCTGACTTGCTGGTTAAACTGCTTATCATAATAGTCATTGCCTATATCCTAACTCGGTTGAGGTTTTTCAAGGAAGTCCTTGAAGGCAAATTAACCCTGAAGAACCAGATTATTCTAATTTTAATATTTGGAGGCTTAGCAGTTTTTTGTACTTATGCTGGATTCCAGATAAATGGTGCTATTGCTAATGTACGGGATATGGCGCCAATGATAGCTGGACTGGTCGGTGGTCCTGTTGTTGGCCTTGGAGCTGGATTGATAGGTGGTATTCATCGTTTAACCATGGGAGGACTAACAGCAATTCCATGTGCAATATCCACTATTCTTGCAGGACTCATTGCCGGTCTAATCTACCTTAAAAACAAGAAAAAGTTCATTGGCATATGGGGGGCAGTGATTTTTGCCATTCTAATGGAAACTTTGCACATGGTCCTGATTCTGCTTCTGGCAACACCATTCACACAGGCATTGGAAGTAGTTACTAAAATCTACGTCCCTATGGTAGTGGGTAATGCCGTGGGGATGTTCATTTTTGCCTTTATGATCACCAACGTAATTAAGAAACTACAACAGCCGAAAAAAACAGTAACTAAGGAATCAAAATAATAGTAATAATTATTATAAACTCACTGCTGCTAAATAAAAAGCCTTTTGGGCAGTTCTATCTGTTTCCAGAACCTTTTGATTTAAAGATTCTGATATGTAGCGCAATTCATAATCATTCTCTTTATTATTATGTATTGCAATATAATATTTAATATCACACATGTGTTTCAGGATTCTGTATTCAATAGCTTTTAGATATAGTTTGTGAGCAGTTTCAAAACCCGCTGGTGGATTTATGCTGTTAAAATTTGTATACAACTTTTGAAGATTGGTATCATGCCGGTATAAGCTTTCCACGAAATCATCTGAATATCCGTTAAGGAGGATTTCATTGGGAGTCATTACACTTAGCTTGTTTAACACCATAAACAATTGTTTTTCCAGTATTTTGGTGGCCTCCTGGAAATCCTGAACTTTCAAGTCATATAGGTTGATTACTTCTAGGCGATCTTCTTCTACGTTTTTTGCAGTAATGCGTCCAAGTGCACTTGCTGCTGACTTTCTCACGCTTTTATCCATAGCATCTAAGGCATTTATAAGACTATCAATATTTTCTTCGTTTTCAAATCGTTCAATGTCTTCTGATAAAAACATCTAGATACCTCCTTGATTCATTGATTGTCAAATTTTATTTCTTGGTGATTTAACGATAACCTACTTCACTTTTCACAGGTACAGCTGTTTTGATTCATCCTTGTGGATTATTCTCATACAATACTGGTACTAATAATAAAGGCATCAACCAATATTGTTTTTAGTGAACAATATCTTTAGTTTCTTCACATACATTTAAAGGTTCATGTGAAAACTGTAACAATGTTTTTTAGAATTAGTCCTATCATTTACTAACTATTATTGATATGGCTGGGAAATTTCTAGTTTTAGGGTTTACAAAAAGATTTAGTTTCTAGCTATTATCATTGCATCAAAAAGCAATAACCAACACTGATTAAAAAATCATCACTGAGATTATGCTAAAATTGTTGGCACATATGCCCCTGATGATGTAAACATAACAATTTCTAAGATTTTTGTGGTAGTGGTATAAAAAAATAGAAGTTTTATTAATAAATCGCGAATATTTTAATAAAATTATTATATTTACTTCGCTAAACCATTCTATAACGAAGTAACCAATTATGGATATATGAAGTGTTACAAAATTATGATTATCATAACTAATAAGAAGGATTATAATGTCTATTTTCAATTAAATTAACCCATTCACCCATAAACAGACAATAACACTAATGCAACAATCACAATAACAAAAACCACTATGAATATCAATAGAATGGGATTCTTAAGGAAATCCAGCTTACTTGTAGGTTGCATTATTTCAATATTATTATCCTCAGCTAATTTGAAGACATAATCCCTAGCTTCCAGTGGTGGAGTTAGAGTAACCCTTTCATAGAGGGCAATGGCAAATAATGGACCGAAACCCTTTACTTGAAGATTTTCTAATAAGACTTCATCTAGTTTGCCTCGGTCATCATTCAATTGTGTGTAATCATACATACAATTGGCACAGAAGTATTTGCCCTGTCTTTCAATGAGCAGACCATTTTTACCGCATTCCGGACATTTTAAGTAGATTGTAGATTTCATAGTATTATTATATGCTTTGATTGTGTAATAGATTATCCCTT
>JAHKLP010000085.1 GCA_020855015.1 Methanobacterium sp. | reverse complement strand
TCGAACCCGCGACCTCGCGGTATCCCAGGAAAAAGTCAGAGCACTTGCTTAATACCCTATGAGCCGCGCGCTCTAACCAGCTGAGCCACCCCGGCATGGCTTATATGCTGTTCATTCTTATCTAATTTAAAGTTTTCTATGGGTCCTCAGAGTTATGTTTATTTCTGGTGGGGTGCTTTATTATAATTATTATGATTTTTTAGTTTAGGGGAAACTCATGGATTAGAATTACCAGTATTTATTTTAGATTAGGATAGAGGTGTTAACTTGGATGAACATGTTATGGAGGCATTAGGTAAAGCCAAAATAGTCATAAAGGATGGTAAAGTAGTCAAAGTTGGAGAACCTCAAATTGATTACTGTCCTCTGTTTCACAAGTACCGGGGGATCGAGAAACTCAATTCAAAAATAATTGAAGAGAACATGGAGTTCCGAATCAAGGATTTTGGAATGTGCACTGGCCAGAGAAAGTTGAAAATGGGGGATTTCTTATCCTTCGGAATATCCGAGACCTTGGGCACATTAGTGGATGAAAAAATCATCGATTGCACGGTTATTGTTTGCGAAGGTTGTGGAACCGTCATTGTTGAAGATCCAGAACTGGTACAGGGAATTGGTGGCAGAATCTCTGGAATTATCAAGACCAGTCCAATAAAAGAAGTGATCAATACATTGGGCGAAAACAAAGTCTTGAACCCAGAAAATGCTGAGATAAATCAGGTAAAAGGAGTTTTAAAAGCTATCAATGATGGTTACAAAAAAATTGGGGTGACAGTTGCATCGGCAGAGGATGCAGTGAAACTCAGAGAACTTGAAAGTCAGTATGATGAAGTAAAGATCTACATATTCACAGTCCATACTACTGGTATTTCCCGTGGGGATGCCAAGATCATGTTTGAAAACGCGGACATTATCACTTCTTGCGCTTCCATTCACCTGAGAAATATCGCAGAAGAGAGGGACACTTTTAGGGTTGGGTCGTCCATACCTATATACGCTGCCAGTAATGATGGAGAGAAGTTTCTTAAAATGAGAATAGAAAAGATAGGGGGATTGAAGGAGAAAAAAGATGCTAAAATCCCGGATCCTCTAATATAAAAATCCAAAATATGTGTCAGATCACATAATAATGGTTTAACAAATACATGGTTTAAGGGATGCTTAGAATGTTTCATCATCCAAACCAGCAAGGGCACGGATAAGGGAACTCTGGGTGATAAGACCTACCAGGTCTCCTTGCTCTACTACTGGAATTCTCTGATAGCCTTTTTCTGCCATAATTCTGGTGATGTTCATGATAGGAGTGTTTTTCTTCGCCACTTTAGGATCTTTACTCATTAAATCTCCCACCTTGAGGCCAAGTGCCTCCCCACCAGCCAGGAGGATGTCACGATGAGTTATTATTCCCACCAGTTTCTTCTTGTCAACTACTGGCAGACCTCCAACATTGCAACGCATCATTTTCAGTTTAGCTGCTGCCACCATGTCGTTGGGGGAGGTTACATGCACTTCCTGGATCATGATATCTTGGGCGCGCAGTTTCTCTATCATAATATTTAATTCTCAACTACATACTATATTAAAACGAGGGTGAAAAAAGTGACTCAATTGTACCGAGCTGGCAAAGGCCAGATCACAGACGAAATACAAAAAGTAGCCGAAAATGAAGGCCTAGACGTTCAAAAACTCGCACGCAGAGTTGCTAAAGGTTATGTGGTGATTCCTACCAATAAAAACCGGAATACAAAACCTTGCGGTATTGGAAAAGGACTTTCTACCAAGATCAACGCCAATCTGGGATCTTCCCCTGAACTGGAAAACGTGGACTTCGAAGTAGAAAAAGCTCAAATAGCCGTGGAATATGGTGCAGATGCTATTATGGATCTTTCCACTGGGACAAATTTCAGAGAAGTACGTAAAGCAATTATTACAAATACAAACGCACCTTTAGGAACTGTACCCATATATCAGGCAGGAATCAACGCTTCAAAGAAGCGTGGTGCAGTAGTTAACATGGAAGAAGACGACATGTTCAAAGCTATTGAAGAACAGGCTAGAGAAGGAGTTGATTTCATGACAATCCACAGTGGAATCACCATTGATACTGTGGAGAAAGTTAAAAAGTCTGAAAGAATAATGGGAGTGGTTAGCAGGGGCGGAGCATTCCTTGCAGCTTGGGTACTTCACAACCAAGAAGAAAATCCACTTTATTCCAATTATGATTACCTCTTGGAAATAGCCAGAGAACATGATGTCACCATTTCGCTGGGTGATGGTCTGAGGCCAGGATGTTTGGCTGATGCTTCTGACATACCTCAGATGAGTGAACTTTTAATCCTGGGGGAACTGGTGAAACGGGCCAGAGAAGCAGGAGTTCAGGTTATGGTAGAAGGACCTGGACATGTACCCCTAAACCAGGTGGAAGCCAATATGCAAATCCAGAAAACAGTTTGCCAGGGAGCACCGTTCTATGTTCTGGGTCCAATAGTAACTGATCTGGCACCAGGATACGATCATATTACTTCTGCCATTGGTGGGGCTTTGGCAGCGAGTGCTGGAGCAGATTTCCTGTGCTATGTTACTCCTGCGGAACATCTTTCCATACCTGCCTTGCAAGATGTTAAAGAAGGAGTTATCGCATCTAAAATTGCTGCACAAGCTGCTGATGTGTCTAAAGGTTATAGAATTGCTTGGGATAAAGAATTAGACATGGCAAGGGCGAGAAAGAATTTCGACTGGGAAAAACAATACCAACTGGCATTTGATCCTGAAAAACCCAGGAAATGTCGTGAAAGGAAACAAACGGATCGAAATGATATGTGTACTATGTGTGGTGAATTCTGCGCTCTTAGGATGGTAAGAGACAATATGTAATGAAATTATATCAAGAAGAAGATATCAGTTACCAAACATGTATCAGTTAAAATATAATGTTTGACATAATTAAATTCGAAGCGAAATAGGGGATAGCTAATATAATTCCATTATAACATTCTTCATTGTATTTTTAAGATTCTATTAAGCGTCTGATTTATCAAAGGAGGAAGAATTAAATGCCAATGCAACATGTTGAAGGTAAGAATAAGGGGGATGTGGTCCTATATGCTTTAAGCACTTGTGGATGGTGTAAAAAGACTCGGATGCTTCTGGAAGAAATGGAAGTAGAGTACGACTATATCTATGTTGATCTTCTTGAGGGTGATGAAAGGCAGGAGATAATCGAACAAGTGAAGGAATGGAATCCTAAACTATCATTTCCCACCCTGGTAATAAAAAATGAGGAATGTATTGTAGGATTTAATGAAGACAAAGTAAGGGAGAATCTGGAATGAGCATGGCTGATATTTCTAAAGAAGAGGTTAACCGTTTTTACCAGAATCTAAAACAACAAGCTGAATCTGCAGGTTATCACCTTAATCCTGATGAATCATTTACCAAGGAACTCCTGGAAAGTATTCTCATAAACAAAGATCGTATGGATACGGGGCTTGTCCCTGCCGTTTAGCATCTGGAGTTAAAGAAGATGACCTGGATCTCATATGTCCATGTGACTATCGCGACCCTGATCTGAACGAATTTGGGGCTTGTTACTGTGGACTGTACATTTCCAGTGAGGTGTTAAGTGGCCAGAAAAAATTAACATCCATACCTGAGAGGAGACCTGGACCCGATCAACGTCCTAAACTTGATAAGAGTTCTCAGAAAAGTGCATTAACTAATATTTCCCTGCCTGTATGGCGATGCAGAGTTTGTGGATATTTATGTGCCAGAGAAGAGCCTCCTGAAACTTGTCCCATCTGTAAAGTTGGCAAAGAACGATTCGAACGATTTTTATAAGGATTATAAAGGGATATTTTTCAATAAACACCCTTTAATATTTTTTATTTAAATTAAACTTATTATATATTATTTTTTGCACCGAAAACACATTAATATACGATTTTTTTAAAATCATGCCTTAATCAATAATTATCGAAATTCACATATAATCCTAAAAAAGGGAAATATTTATAATCAACAACAATCAAAGATAGAGTCAGTTAAGTAAGTCACTTATATAAAGTAATATTATGTAAAATAATATTATTCATCTAACTATCAAAAAAAGGTGGGAGTCAAATGGACTATATGTTTGAATTGTATGAGCAAGTAAAGGATGATATGAAATTTTTTATAGCCTCTGATGTAAGGGCTAAGATATTAATTAGTTTAAGAAGCGGATCTAAGAATTTAGCTGATTTACGTAAGGAAATTCATTTAAGTTCGTCAACTATTTTACATGGAATGAATCAACTGGAACAGAAAAATTTTATTTTCCGTGAATCTGGACATTATTCCCTATCCCAAACTGGTGAAGTAGTGGCCAACAAATTAATTGATGTAATGCGTTCCTTCTATTCACTGAACCTATGCGAAGGACTGTTCTTAAACCATGACATTAGTTGTATCCCTCCTGAGCTCTTCAAAGACATAGGTTGCCTGGAAAAATCATTCATTGTTAAATCCACCAGCACCAATATAATGAGACCCCAAGAGGTTTTATCAGAATTTATAGCCAAAAGTAAAAACTTTAAACAGCTAACATCAGTATATAACCCATCCAGTGTTCAGATATTCACCGATACCCTTGAGAAAGGAGGAGATGTCCAGCTAATAATGACTGAGGGAATAATAGAAAAGCTGGTAGAAACTGCAGGTGAAGAAAAACTGGATAAATGGATCAAAGAGGGCAATTTAAAGTTAATGAAAATAGATGAAGAGGTTAAGATTTCACTGACCACTGGAGACAACTTTATTGCTCTGGGACTATTTTCTGCCGATGGTACGTATGACCTGAATATTTCTTTAATTAGCAGCGGTGAAGAGGCTATTTCGTGGGGTAACAGATTATTCGAACATTACCGAGAAATAGCCACTCCTGTAGCATTCAAAAGTCGGAAAATTCATGATGAAATAGTCGCGTAAAAATAGTGACTATTCATTAGTTTTCTCAGGCTAAGGATATCGAAATACTATTTTTATTTTTAATACTCTTTTTTTCCATTTTAATGAATTCATATTTCGCATATTAACTATTTACACTTCAAATCTTAATTTTTAGGTTTTTGCAACGGCCATGATGTCCCATGATGAATTCTTAAAAAAAGTTTACTTTACATAGATATTTCACTAATAAAAAAAGTATATTAATTTACAGAAATCATACCAATAATAGAAATTCAATATATTACTCTGTGGGATGTTATGGTGGAAGAAATACGAGTTCTAATACTGGAAGATGTGCCCTTAGACGCTGAATTAATAGAAACTCAGCTTAAAAGGGAGGGTCTCGAGTTCAAATCCAAGATTGTGGATAACGAGGAAATGTACCGTAAAGAAATAGCAGAATTCAAGCCTAGCATCATCCTGGCAGATCACTCCTTACCCCAATTTGATGGTATAACTGCCATGAACATCGCCCGAGAAATCTCACCAAACACCCCATTCATCTTTGTCAGTGGTAAAATAGGTGAAGATTTTGCTGTTGAAATGCTTAAAGAAGGAGCAACTGATTACGTTCTGAAAAATAATTTATCAAAATTACCTCACGCAGTAACAAGAGCTCTTGAAGAGGCTAAAGAAAAGATGGAAAAGTTAGCTGCTGAGGAAGCTCTTAAAGAGCGTGAAGAGAAATACAGGAATCTTTTTGAATATTTACCCAGTTATGTGGTTGTTCTGGGATTAGATGGGAGAATATTAGATATTAACCATGCTGCGGCAAAATTCAGTCCCTTATCTCGAGAAGAGACAGTTGGTATGTATTTCACGGATCTGCAATCAATTATTGGGGAAGATTCATCATTTTATCAGGAATTGTTTTCAAAATTCCTGGAAGGTGAAGATATAGGTACTTTTGAATCTCGCCTAAAGTCCCGCGAAGGAGAAATACGCCTAATGGAAGTACATCCTGCCCCATTGTATAAAAATAATGAGGTATATGCAATACAAATTATTGCTCAGGACATTACTGAGCGTAAAAAAGCAGAAACAGAGATTAACGCTTCTCTAAAGGAAAAGGAAATGCTTTTGGGGGAGATTAATAGTCGGGTTAGAAACTATATGAACATCATATCCAGCCTGCTGGAACTTCAATCAGTATATATGAAAGATGAGGAAAATCGAGAAATTTTAAAGGATAACAAGAATAGGGTTAAATCCATGCTTTTAATACATGATGGATTATCGGTATCTGAAGATTTTGCCCTTATTGATTTCTCCCAGTACACCAAAAAACTCATAGAATTTATAAAAAATTCCTATAATGTTGATAAGAGTAGAATTAAGGTGAATTCTAAGACTGAGGGGTTAATGCTTGATATCGATGCTGCTATTCCCTGTGGACTAATTGTAAACGAACTTTTAACTAATGCCGCAAAACACGCCTTCCCTGGTGATGAACAAGGAGAAGTTTGCGTGGAATTCGGGCTTGATAATCATGAGAATAATGTTTTAATTGTAAGAGATAATGGTGTGGGACTTCCGGATGAGATCAACTTCAAAGAAAGTGGAACGATGGGTTTTCAACTGGTGAATACTTTGGTAAATCAGTTAAAGGGCAGTGTTATACTTTCTAGAGACAAAGGAACTACTTTCCAGATTATCTGGTCTGAATCTGAATATTAATCTTTAAACTCATCAACATCATTTAAATTACAGAATTAACTTTATTTCCAGAAAATAGGGATAAAAATATTGGATTTTTTTATTATCAGATATAGTTAGTCAGCAAACTTAATATTGTGGGGATTGTAAACTTTTTAATTAATAAGGCTTTAAAATCAAGTGGTAACTATGGTGAATTTAAAGGTGATATTTTTATGCTTTATCAGGAATTAGTGACAGTTTATCAGGATCTGGACTCCACAACTAAACGTTTAGAGAAAACCACCATTCTCGCAAACTTTTTAGGAAAGGTGGGAAGTGAAGATCCGGAAATTCTATCCATAGTTACTTTACTATCATTAGGAATGATTTTTCCTACGTGGAGCGAGGATGAACTGGGAATAGGGGCTAAACTTTTGATGAAGGCTATTTCTATGGTTGTTGGTGTTGCGCCTGATGATGTGGAAAATCAGATGAGGGAAACTGGGGATATTGGTCAGGCTGCAGAGGAGTTGTACCACAAAAAAAGTCAGGTCACCCTATTCACCCAACCCCTCACCATCGAAAAAGTACACCAGAATCTGGTGAAAATGGCCAACATCTCTGGCAAACGCGCCCAATTCAAGAAAATAGATTATTTGATGGAATTATTATCAGCAGCATCTCCCCAGGAGGCAAAATACCTCACAAGGACGGTTTTAGAAGAGCTTCGTGTCGGGGTGGGAGATGGAACCATTAGGGATGCCATTTCTCAGGCATTTAATGTACCTCCAGAAGTAACAGAAAGGGCACACATGTTAACTAATGATATGGGGCTGGTGGCAGAGGTTGCCCTGATGCAAGGTGAAGAAGGTTTACGTGATTTAACTTTAAAACCTGGAAAACCTGTTAAACCTATGTTAGCTCAGCTTTCTCCAGGAATCAAACAAAGTATTGAAGAAATGGGCTGGGCAATCTGTGAAACTAAATATGATGGTATAAGAGTTCAAATTCACCGATACGGTGGTAAAATTGATGTTTTCACTCGTCGATTGGAAAACATTTCCCACGCACTTCCAGAAATAGCTGATTATATTCAAACATCGCTTCCAGACCATGATTTCATTGTTGAAGGAGAAATTATTGCCAGCAGGGATGGTAAGCCCATATCATTTCAGTACATGCTTCAAAGAGTGCGTAGGAAATATGAAGTTGAAAAAATGGTCTCTAAAATCCCATTAACTCTTTATCTTTTTGACCTCCTTTATTACAGGGAACCTGTTCTGGATGAACCTCTTGAAGAAAGGAGAAAGATTTTAGAATCTATAGTTAAACCAGATCCTGGTAAATTAGAGCTATCCCGCCAAGTTAAAGTAACTCCTGATGAAATCGAGAAAGCTAATGATCTTTTTGAGGCCTCAATCAAGGGCGGACATGAGGGTATAATGATCAAAGATCCCCATGCACCTTACATGCCAGGTATAAGGGGTAAAAAAATGCTCAAATTAAAGGCAGAACCGGAAACTCTGGATTTGGTAGTTGTAGGGGGTACTTACGGAACTGGAAAACGAGCACATCTTATTGGCTCTTATTTAATGGCCATTCAGGATGAAAACAACCAGCTTAAGGCACTGGCCTATGCAGCCACTGGTCTGGATGATAAAACTCTGTTAGAACTTTCTGATATGGTAGAACCACTCATCATAAGTAAAAAAGGTAGGGAAGTGAAAATAGAGCCCTCAATAATACTGGAGATAGCTTTCAGTGAGATAGTGGAAAGTCCAGAATCTGAGACTGGATATTCACTCCGTTTCCCGGTTGTTAAGAGGATTCGCAATGATCGGGGCCTGGATGAAATTGATACTCTGGAGAGAATAGAATCTATTTTTAAAAACTCCCAGAAAAGCTGATGATTAGTAATTTTTGTTGATTTTTTTTAATTTTTTATAGTTATCTGAAACAAAACCATAAGTATTAATAATATTTATATTAGTATTAATAATGTGGTATTATGGAAGATAAACAGATATTTAAATTGGCTTTATTCACTACTATTATTGGATTGGTGGGGATGATGTTCTCTGCAAATTATATAATGCCACAGGAAGTCAAGATCAAAGATATTAACCGGGGAATGCTTGATAAAGAGGTTTTAGTAGAGGGATTAGTTACAGATGTTAGTCAATCTAGAAATGGTGGAACTTTTTTCTTGGAGTTGATGGATGGAACCGGTAAAATAAAGTTGATAATTTTTGAAAGTGCGGCATTTGAAATCCAAAAAACTGACATCAGCATCTTAAGTTTTAATAAAAGACGTATTAGGGTTGTGGGACGAGTTACTGAATATAAAGGTAGCTTGGAAGTGATACTCAAAGATTCCAGTTCACTGAAACTACTTTCATAATCAATGGTTATTTCCCATTTTAACCACTTCATTTAACATCATA
>JAHKLP010000117.1 GCA_020855015.1 Methanobacterium sp. | reverse complement strand
TATTTTTTTTTAATTATTTCCAGATATTTTTTAATATAATTAACCAGATTCAGTTACTGAGTTTATTAGTCAATGGCCATTTAATACAATTTTTTTGTTTAGAATAACTTTTGATTTTGCTATTCTTCTTAAAACATAGAACTAAAGATTTTTATATAATGGAAGACTATTAGTATGAGTGTCTTTTAATCATTTTAAATTTAAAGGTCGTAGTAAACTACCCTAATAAAAATCACACATAAGATTTATATAATGGAAAACGGAAACCTTATTCCGGTGATATATTGTTAATGATAATCGCACTCATAGGATTATTGATAATCTCATTGATTATAGTAATCAAATCAGCTGATGTATTTGTGGACAGCATAGTGGAAATAGGTGGAGTTTTAGGTATATCTCAAATAATCCTGGGAGTGACGGCTTCAGCTATTGGTACCTCCCTTCCTGAGTTTGGATCAGCAATGATCGCAACATTAACAGGTAGTGTAGATCTGGGTGTAGGAACAGTAATTGGTTCAAATATATGGAACATAGCTGGTATTCTTGGAATATCTGCCACGGTAGCAGGGGTGATCAGTACAAATAAGGAAGGTTTAACCCGTGATTGGCTGATGATGTTAGGTACTGGTTTAATTCTCCTGTTTTTCATGTTATTTGGAGATATTAATTGGCCTGCGGCAGTGGTCATGATTATAGCTTACTGTTTCTATTTATGGATTTTGATCAAAGCACAACAGAAATATAGGCATGAAAACCATCAAGATGAAGAAAACCCGGAAGAACGACTTAAAGAAAACTATAAGATTGAAGTAGATATTGAAGAAAAACCTGATAAAGAATCTAAAAATAAAGTTAATAAAAAAACTATTGCTTATGTTCTTGTTGGTTTAGCTGGTTTAATAGTGGGTTGTAGACTTTTGGTTTATAGTGCTGATGAACTGGGAACCATATTTGCCATACCTGAGATGATAATGGGACTTTTTATCTTATCCATTGGTACCAGTATACCGGAACTGGTGGTAACTCTAACCTCAGCCATGAAAGGACTTCATGATCTTTCTATTGGAACCGTGCTGGGAAGTAACACCTTTAATATCCTAATTGGAATCGGAATACCTGCCCTGTTTTTAAGTGTGCCTGTGGAAAGACTTTCTCTAAACTTTGATGCGCCAGTAATGATATTGGTGACAGTTTTGTTAATGCTACTTATAAAGCAGGGGAATATGAAATTAAAGCGGGTTGGAGGCATAATCTTACTGCTAACTTACATATTTTATGCCCTATTCCGGCTATTCATACTTGCTTAGTGGGAAGGTGATGGAAACGCATAAAAAGATAATGGTCGCTACCATGGGTAAATACAAGGATGATTTAATGGAGTACGCCTTAGATATTATTCAGGGAAGAAAAACAGAAGTAATTGGTATATATGTGGTGGAAACTTCTGCACCATTTTTAACACCAAAAAAAGTAAGACAAATGATAAGAGCAGAATTAAGAAAGAGAGGGGAAGAAATTTTAGAAAGCATGCAACAAGAATTTCAATCATCAAAACATTTCATGGTTAACTTCCGGAAAATGTTGAGGGAGGGAGATCCAGCTGCTGAAATTGTAAAAGCTGCAGAAGAAGAAGATGTTGATTTAATTATCGTAGGAACTGGTAAGAATATAATAGATAAACGGTTGCTGGGCAGTGTTTCCGAAAAAGTCGTTCATTCTGCTCCATGTAACGTACTACTGGTCAGAACAAGATAAAAAGCGTTTAATATATTCTTACTATTGGTTTAAAAGGCCACAAAGCAACTAAATTTTGAAACATAAAAAAAGGTAGGGGGTTAAATAATACCATATGTTTTAATGGATATGGATGATTATCAAAAAGTCTATACTGGAGATGGAATTCCGGTGATAATGTGTTTGAAGTGATTATATTAATCATAGCGTTAATTATATCCTTAATCATAGTAATTAAAGCAGCCGATGTGTTTGTGGACAGCATCGTAGAGATTGGATTGGCCTTAGGAATATCTGAGATTATTTTAGGAGTTACGGCTGCAGCAGTGGGGACTTCTCTGCCAGAATTCGGGTCGGCGATGATTGCCATTTTAACGGGAAGCCCTGACGTGGGAGTAGGTTGTGCTATCGGGGCCAATATATGGAATATAGCTGGGATACTGGGCATATCTGCAATATTTGCTGGTTTAATCACCACAAGGAGACAGGAAGTGCGTAGAGACGGCTTGATGGCTATTTTAACAACTTTAACCATAACAGCAGCCCTATTTTTTATTGGAGAGATTTCATTTGTAGTAGGTGTTGTTTTAATTATCATGTACGCTTTATATCTCTGGGTTTTAATCAGAGCTCAGAAAAGCAGTAAAGAAAGTGAAATGAAATATTATGAAGATGAAAAAAAGAGAAACTTAGGCAAAAAAACTATTCTAATGGCAGTCATGGGGTTAGTTGGTTTAGCTATTGGTTGCAGGGCTATAGTTTACTGCACAGTAGAACTTTCAATAATGGCCAGTATTCCTGAGGTATTAGCAGGCATACTATTAGCATTCGGAACTACAGCCCCTGAATTTTTCACAGTCCTGACTTCGGCGAAGAAGGGATTGAACAGTCTGGCTATAGGAACAGTATTTGGAAGTAACATCTTCAACATCTTAATTGGGCTGGGAATTCCATCATTATTTACGGTTATTCCAGTTGAACCTATTACCATCTATTTCGATGCTCCGGTCATGGTATTTATAACTTTGCTTCTCTTGTTTTTAATTAAGAGGGGTATGAAACTTACTCGTGTAGAAGGAGTTATTTTAGTTGCTTCTTACATAGTATATATTGTGACTAGGCTATACTTTTTTTAGGTGAAACTATATAAATGAAAGTGGATGAGTGATTAAAAATGTATGATAAGATATTGTTAACCACCATGGGCGAATACATGGATGAAATCATAGAACACACCTTAAACTTGATTCAGGGAGATGTTGAGTTAATATGTATCTATGTTGTGGAAACATCTGTACCCTTCTTAACCCCTAAGAAGGTTAAAGAAATGATGATAGATGAGTTAAAGGCTAAAGGTAAGGAAATTCTGGAAGACATGGCCAAAGGGTTTGATAAACCTGGAATAACTTTTAGAGGGTTAATGGTTGAAGGTAACCCCGCAGATGAAATAGTTAAAACAGCTACTAACGAGGATGTAGATGTTATAGTAATGGGTACAGGTAAAAGTATAGTAGATAAGCATCTATTGGGGAGTGTATCCGAAAAAGTGGTTCATTCGGCCCCATGCACCATCCTTCTGGTGAGAACTGCTAGTTAATATTCTCTGTTTTTTCCTTTTTTTGTGAATCCAAATTTTTTTCACAAGATTTATAACTATTTTTGATAAAACCTAAATTGGAAACTTTAATTTGGAGGGGATTGTCTGTCATTCTTAAAGAAAATACTAGGTCTGGGTCCTAAGCCAGTTATTGCAAAAAGCAGATACATTACCATTGAAGATGCCAAAATGGCACCGTTTACCAAGAAAGCAGTGGGAAGAGGTTATGGTACTAATTTGCGTCCAGATGAATATTACATTGTGGCCTCAGTAGAGTTGGGAAACACCACCACCAAATGTATCCTCACCGCTACCAACCTCAACACCAGCCGAACCTATCTTTTAGATAAAACCGTCAAAATGACCCGAGATATCAGGCCACCTAAAAAGGGTGAGAAGGTCTTTGGTGAGACGGTTTGGCATGTGGAACTTACCAAAGAATCGGTAGCTGAAATGGTCAAGAACACCATCCACGAGTCAGTAGAACGTTCCCAGATAAGCATGGAAGATGATTTAGATTTTGTTGTTCGTTCAACAGGGGTTACAGCAGGTTTTGCCTCTCCTAAAGAGGTAGGGGAACTTATCATTGCCTTGGCTGATGGATGCTTGGATGCAGGCATTCCACCCAGTAAAATGTCACCATCCATATCCAAGGAAAGCCTGCCCAAACCATTACGGGAATTCACCTTACTGGATAAAGTAATGTTTGACGGTGCAGTGGTAAGCGTGATCCCCCCCACAGGCAGAGCTGTAGTTGCAAATGAAATGGAAGGAGAACTGGTCACTGCAGGTATTAAAGCAGGTGCAAAATGGACTGATATAGATTATCGTAATCCCTGCGTATCCATGGACTTTGGAACCACACTGGCAGGCAGAATAGTTAACAATGATGAACCATACGCCAGAACAATTGGAAACTTCTGTGGACTGGCAGGGGCAGTGGCTGACTCCATAATTCGGGGCACTGAAAAAGTGGATAAAAGGGGAGGAGCCGCCCTGGACTTATACACTAGGGATATCCTCAAGAAAGCTGACTGGAAAGCCGCAGAAGAATTTGCCAAACGCGCCCACGAACACGTGGACATACGCAAAGTCCCTGAAGGCAGAGAACGTTTCGGAACTGTGCCAGTAGATCCTCAAGCCGCATACGATGCAGGAACCACTCTCATCGGTTGTGACATTGGTAAAGAGGGAGATGAAGTCCCTGAACTAACCAAAATAGGTCATGAGATAATTGAATCAACAGACATGCACACCCTTTTTGCCACCCTGGACCATGTCAGTGCCACAATTGTAAAAAGATTAATTGAAGAAGCTGACGATGAAGGGGTAATTGAAGAAGGATCCATCCTAGGAATCACAGGTAGAGCAGGGATTACCGGCCGCAAACCCGAACTAGTTTTAGAACATGCTAAAGGATACTTTGAGGATGTAATATTTGTCTCAGATGCCCTGGCCTTGGGTGCAGCAGTGATGGCCCGATGTATGAATTCCATGGGAACACCCCACATACCATTAGGAGGTAGGCAGGGCGGTCCATGTATCTTAGGGCAAAGGAGAAAACTTCAGAAGAGGTAAATAAGTTCACGAGTATAAGTTCCTGTGGTCATTGATGAGATGTTGAAGTCATGGTTTTATGTACTGCATTAACTAATCTCAACTTATACTCTCTCAATTCATTCAAAGAAGGAAATCTTGTATTATTTAACAAATACCGTTAATTACATTGTTCACTATCCTGAGATTTGTGATTT
>JAHKLP010000049.1 GCA_020855015.1 Methanobacterium sp. | reverse complement strand
TTTCCCGTAAAATTG
This sequence comes from Methanobacterium sp., assembly GCA_020855015.1. Classification (GTDB taxonomy): domain Archaea; phylum Methanobacteriota; class Methanobacteria; order Methanobacteriales; family Methanobacteriaceae; genus Methanobacterium. The sequence goes on along the minus strand of JAHKLP010000049.1, from coordinate 6,207 downwards.
AAAAAATACCAATAACAGCGCAAATTATTTTCATTTTCGCAGGAATAATTAGCGGATGGCTTTTAACAGGTTTCGTGGATATTAAAGAAGCAGAAACATCCACCACAATACTTTTAATAGCAGAAATAGCCTTAGTACTGGTTTTATTCACCGATGCATCCCGTGTTAAACTGGAAGATATCAAATTAAACAATTTAATCCCCCGATTACTTACCATTGGACTTTTTTTGACCATAATTCTGGGAATCGCACTTGCAAGCTTAATATTCACAGACCTGACAATATGGGAGGCAGCCATAATTGGTGTGGTTTTAGCCCCTACTGATGCTTCATTAGGACAAATAGTGGTTAAAAATAAGAAAATACCCCTAAAAATCCGTGAAACACTGGAAGTTGAAAGCGGGTTAAACGATGGATTAGTTGTTCCCTTTTTGCTTGTTTTCATTGCCATTGGCATGGCTCAAGAAACATTTTCACCCACGGGCTACTTCATTAAGGTTGCATTAGAACAAATAGGGTTAGGAGTGCTGGCAGGTCTTTCTGTGGGACTAATTGGGTCATGGATGATAATAAAATCACAAGCACGTGGCTGGATAACTTCAGAGTATCAAAGAATCGCCTTTCTAGTGCTGGCGATAATATCCTTTATTGTGGCTGATGAGATAGGTGGCAGTGGTTTTATCGCAGCATTCATTGGAGGTTTAGCAACTGGATACATTACCCGGGATGCGAGTAAAGTTTTAATGGATTTTGCAGAAGCAGAAGGACAGTTTTTAAACCTAACTGTCTTTTTCCTTTTAGGTGTGATAATTGCAGGCCTAATACCGAATATTACATGGCAAATATTCCTCTATGCCATTTTAAGTTTAACGATCATCCGCATGTTACCGGTAAGCATATCCTTAATAAAAACTAAAATAAGCTTTGATACTGCATTATTCATAGGATGGTTCGGCCCGAGAGGATTAGCATCGATAGTACTGACCCTTTATGCTCTAAATAAGTTAGACACTTTTCCAGGAGAAGATACATTTATATTAGTGGTTTTTATCACAGTTCTAGCCAGTGTTGTGGCGCATGGCATGACTGCTTTGCCTTTGTCTCAGCTATATACTAAAAACAATAAAAATAGATAATTATTTTCTTAGGATATGATTAGTGATAATATCCTGATGCTGTATTTTCAACAACAACTTCTGCTGTACCAACTAATCATAATCTTTACCATTGACCTTGAAATTGAATTTCTCACTTAATTCCACTGGAACCATCTCCAACAATTCATCCTTATATTTCATATATTTTCTTCTCCTCAAACTATATATTGAATCTCCGGGAGATACGGATATAATTTATCCTAGTAAGCAATGATTACTACCCATATCCAACTGGGTTCTGACCCGGGTTCAACCAACTGATTTGGATATTAAAGTGGTGGGGTGATCAGCCCAATTTTAACCACAACTTATACCTTAGTCCTTAAATGATCTTCCTAATTTGTATAAGTGCTAATAAAACTATAAGGAGAAAAATCCATATCCCAATGGCTAAGTAAGTAATTTTATATGCACTTAAAGCTTCCCAGGTGTGCAAAGGTTTGATTCTCTGCACATAGAATGTTAAAACTCCGGATAAATTGATACAGACCAAGTTCACTAAAAATAGCAAAAAGGCCCCAATTGCTAAGTAGTAGTACCCTGCCCCTAATAAAAGACCAAAAACCGCTAAAGGAGGAAGTAAAGCAACCGCAACCATAACCCCAATCAATGCACTGGATACGTCTGTAGTGAATGCTATAGACCCGGCCATGCCAGATGCAAATGCCAGGAAAATACCTGCTATAGCAACATCAGTTCTTAAAGCAATGGCCGGAATAGAAGGATCGAAACTCACCAGACTCCCAACGATGAAAGAAATCACTATTGCAGTTCCAACACCTAAAATAATACTTTTTAGAGCACTAAGTGCAAGATCATAATCTCTAAGAACAGTTGCCAGAGACAAACCCATATTTGGACCTAAAAGCGGTGCAATAACCATAGCCCCAATGATAACAGCAACATTATTGTTTAAAACTCCAATACTAGCAACTAATGAAGATAAAATTACCATAACGAAATAGACTCTGGTGGGTTTGCTTATGGATCTGACGTTGGTATATAACTCTTCACGACTTATTCTTTCGCTTTTTTCAGAATTTTTTCCTTTATCTTCTGAAATACTGATTCCATTATTATTTTCTTCAATTCGAGGTATAGAAGCCTGGACCGGCATTATAAATATTCTAAATCCTTCTAAATGTGAATAACTTTTTTCCAATTGATCGAGAACACTTTCACTATCCTCAGTTGTTACAAGGATTTTATACAAAGTCAATCCATTTGATATCTCAAAATCCATTATTTCAATAACATTGTATTCATTAAGTAAATCCACCACTTTTTCTTTAAATCCTTTCGGAAGACTCATTTCTATCAAACGCAAGGTCATTATAAACACCTTTATTTACACACAATCATAGTCGAATCACATCAAAAACTCCTCTTCTTAAAAGAATCATATTTATAAAAATTAATAAAGACAAAATCCATATGATAAGAGCAATATTGGTCATTTTTTTCGCTCTTTTAACTTTTTCGGGAATTATAGGGCGAATTCTTTGAATAAGAAAAGTTAAAAGCCCTGCCAAGTTTATACAGACCATGTTCACCAAAAATAGTAAAAGAGCTCCTGATGCCAGGAAAAAATTTCCGGAACCCAAAAGTAATCCAAAAGATACCAAAGGAGGTAATAATGCCACTGCAACCATCACACCAACTAAAGTGGTTCTAAAACCTCTGGTAAAAGCCAGGGCACCCACAATCCCTGAAGCAAGAGCCAGTGTGACACTTCCCAATCCAACTTGGGTCCGGAGTAGTAATTCAGGAACAGAAATATCAACCACAGCAAAAAGTCCAATTAATAATGATATTATCAGTGCAGTTACAATGCCAGTAAAATTAGTTTTTAAAGCGTTTTTAGCCAAATCAATATCTCCAAGCACAGTGGCTAGGGACAAAGCCATGTTCGGACCAAATAGTGGCGCGATAACCATCGCACCAATAATAACCGCAACATTATTATTCAAAACACCAATGGCGGCAACTAACGAGGATAAAATTATCATAACTATATAAACATTTGAAACACGAGAAATATCTGATATATCCGCATAGATTTCATGACGACTTAGTCTATCCACCAGTTCCTTGGAACCAAGCATATCTACCAAGTCCTCCAGAATAATTGTATCTCTATCTTCTTCTTTTTCTTCCCCGGGTAATATTCTAACTGGCCCTTCTGGTATGGGTATAGAAGCCTCAACTGGAACTAGAATAACCCTAAAACCTTCAATACCTGCACATTGTTTTTGCAAGAGATTTAGGATGGCCTCGGTTTTTTCTCGACGAATCAATATATTTAAAATCAGTTGCCCCTCTGGTGATTCTGCTCGCCACATGGAAAGTACTTCATATCTTTCTAAAAGCTCATCTATTTCATTCCCACTCTTTGAAATAGGAATCATTGCTATAATTAAACGATAAGCCATTTTATCATCTTATAAAAATTATTAATCCACTAAATTCATATTAATTAATTGTTAATCGCCATTTATATTTTTTATTACTTTTCAATAATTAACACAATTTAATCTTCTATGGAATTTAAAGTCAGTATCATACGCCCACCACTTTTAATGGCTAGTTTAGTATCTTGTTGAAAAACTCGTTTAGTATACTATAAATTAACAGGAGTTATAATCCATAAACTTCTGAATATTATCATAAAAAAAATGTTAAAAACTTTACCTGATCTAATTATATTAAACCCAAAATTCTATACAAAAATTTAGATCAAGGAGCTATCTGATGGAAATACCGTTATTGAAAGATGTAGTCATAATTATTGGTTTATCAGTTATTTCCCTTTTATTATTCCGTAAAATGAAAATTCCTGCTATATTAGCGTTTTTCATCACTGGATTGTTAGCGGGCCCTCATGGATTGGGACTGGTACCCATTAATGAAGTGAATTTTTTGGCAGAGTTAGGTGTGATCTTTCTGCTTTTCACTATTGGAATTGAATTTTCCCTGGAAAAATTTTCACAAATTAAAAGGTATGTGATTATTGGTGGTTCACTACAGCTTATACTTACATTACTGGCAGTTTACATTATATGTTCAAATTTGGGCCTTGACAATTCAGAATCTATTTTTATAGGGCTTTTAGTTTCTTTCAGCAGCACAGCTGTGGTATTAAGAATTCTTCAAGAAAAAGATCAGATTTACAGCGTACATGGACAGATATCCCTGGGAATTTTGATTTTTCAGGATATTGCAGTAGTTTTAGTAATTTTATTCACACCTCTACTGGCCGGTGCGAGTACTGGGACTTTTAACAACCTGCCGTTATTAATAGCCATGGGAGTAGCTTTAATTGTATTCACTTTAATCAGCACCAAATGGATAGTTCCTGCACTTATACATTACATTGCCCGTTTTAAAAGTCGTGAACTATTCGCTCTAACCATAATTCTCATCTGTTTCGGAGTTACTTGGATAACATCAAGTATAGGCCTATCAACAGCCTTAGGGGCCTTTTTAGCAGGATTAATTATTTCTAACACAGATTACAGTCACCAAGCTCTAGGAAATGTATTACCTTTCGCAGACATTTTCATGAGTTTCTTCTTTGTATCCATTGGAATGTTATTAAATATTGGTTTTATAGCTGAAAATCTACTATTTATAGTCCTTATTGCCATTATTGTCATTGTTCTAAAGTCAGCCATAGCTGGTCTAACAGCGGGACTTTTAGGATTATCTTTCAGAGTAATGATCCTGGTTGGATTAATCTTAAGTCAAATAGGGGAATTTTCATTTATCTTGTCTGCAGCAGGCCTGAAACTCGGACTTATTAATGAAGACTTTTTCCAGATATTTTTGGCGGTTTCTGTGATAACAATGTCTATCACTCCTTTTATTCTCGCAATTGCCCCGCGAATATCTAATTTTTCTGACAAGCTACCATTACCCGACCGGATGAAACATGGTTTTTATCCATTTACCATTCCACAAGAAGAAGTTTTGAGTGATCATTTGATAATTGTTGGTTTTGGCATAAATGGGAAAAACATGGCAAAAGCCGCTTCAAAAGCTGAGATACCATATGTGGTTGTTGAAATAAATCCTGAAATCGTCAGGAACGAAAAAACTCGTGGAGAATCAATACATTTTGGTGATGCAGCTCATGGAACTGTTCTGGAAAATGTTAACATTGCAGAGGCGCGAATAATGGTTGTAGCGATATCAGATGCTATAGGGACTCGTAAAATTCTTGACATTGCCAAAAAACTCAATCCTAACATTTACATCATCGTCAGAACAAGATACATCCGTGATATGGAGAGTTTGTATCAGATGGGTGCTGATGAGATTGTGCCTGAAGAATTTGAAACTTCCATCGAAATTTTCAGCAGAGTGCTTGAAAAATATGATTTGCCAGAGGGAAATATTCATGATTTTATACATGAAATTAGATCAGATGGCTATGAAATGTTCAGAACTCTTTCAAGGGATGAATTAATCACTTCCACTTTAGATGAGAGCCAGGATATTGAGATAACTTCAACAATATTGGGTTCTGCTTCAGATGGGAAAACTATTGGTGAGTTAATTAAAAGTTTTGATCTTGAAATAGTAGCAGTTATGAGGGGACATAAAACCTTTAAAAATATTGATGCTGCTTTTAAACTTTCAGAAGGCGATCTATTAATTGTTAGTGGTGAAAAAGACCAATTATCAGGTTTTGAGAAATCGGATATCTAATTTCTTAAGGAAAGAATTATTGTGGTTTCGTAGAAAATCATTTTTTTGTTTTGAACGATAAGATATGTAGGGTTACTGCTATTCCCACTATGATAAGCAATATATAAAGATAATTTTGATTAAAAATGGCCATGGATATGATTAAAACAATCCATAAGAAGGAAATACTTTGAATTTTTACATCTAATGGAACACCTTGTTTGTTTCTATAATTTTCAATGTAACTTCCAAAGTATCTGTTATTTGAAATCAATTGTTCAGCTTTCTTTGAGCTCTTAGCAAAACAGAATACCGAAGCCAGCACCAGTGGAGTGGTGGGTAACACGGGGAGAACAACTCC
>JAHKLP010000017.1 GCA_020855015.1 Methanobacterium sp. | reverse complement strand
CAGCGGGTGTAAACAGCGCGAACTGGGTTGTCCTGCTGAGAAATTATTTAATAAAAAAGAATGATTTGAACATATTGCATTCGAGATGTGACTAAATCATTAGATAGTTAGCGCTTGAATTTTCCTATCAATGAAAAAAAAACATTACACAGATTGATTTATTATTTAAATTATAATTTAACAGATTATTTTAGGCATTTTTATTTATTACGTTATTATAACTGTTTATTCTGAAAAAAATTCGTTAGGTGAGGTAATTTAAAAATTACATTTTTTCTTAAATAGAATATTGATTTTCAAATACCAGAAAGTTATATATTGTATGACTATATCATTATAAATAGTCATACATTACAAAGGAGATTATTATGCCTAGACCCTGGAGCGAGGAAGAAAAAAAAATCATTAAAAAATCCCTGATAAAAGAGGGGAGAAAACTTTTTGAAAAGTATGGACTTCAAAAAACTACCTTAGATGAAATTGTAAGCGCTGCGCGTATATCCAAGGGTTCATTCTACCGTTTCTACCAATCTAAGGAAGAACTGTATTTCGATGTTCTGGATGAAGTTGAACGCGAATTCAAGGAAAAAATGTTCAATGACGTCTTTAAATCAGGCATATCAAGAAAAGATAGTTTTAAAGATTTTCTTATCCAGATGATTGAACTATTAACCACTATGCCTTTGTATAAAGAGATTACATCATCAAATTATGAATTACTTCTCCGTAAATTACCAGAAGAAACCCTGAAAAAACATATGCAAACTGATCAGGAAGAAATTTCAAAATATTTCTCCTACTGGATGGATCAGGGCTGGATGAGGAGAGTAGACATTGACGCACTCAATGGACTTCTATTATCATTGATACACTTTGTAATACACCGAGATGATTTTGAAGGGACGAATTTCAAAGCAGCTACCGAATTATGGGTCGATGCTCTTGCATCTTATCTGATAATAGATGAAACTGAATGAAAGGTTAATCTTTCAAGAAGGTAAGTCAATGAATAAAAGAATCAATGAAGAAATCATAAGAACCGAAAACCTATCAAAGAATTATGGTAGGATAAAAGCAGTTGATGGAATATCACTGAACGTTAATAAAGGAGAAATATACGGATTTTTAGGATTAAATGGTGCAGGTAAAACCACCACCATTCGAATGCTTCTGGGAATGATTCGACCTTCAAGTGGTGCATCTTACTTAATGGGAGAAAAAGTTCACTCAGGGAGCCATAATCTTTGGAATAATGTGGGTTATCTGGTTGAGATACCTTATTCTTATCCTGAACTTAGTGTAAGAGAAAATTTAGAGATCACACGTCGATTGCGTTTTATTCATGATGCCAATGCTGTTGACACAGTTATGGAACAGCTTAAAATCAGCCATTACCAGGATAGGGCAGCAAAAAACCTTTCCATGGGGAATGCTCAGCGATTAGGGCTTGCAAAGGCACTGATACACAACCCCAAAATACTAATTCTAGACGAACCCTCCAACGGGCTTGATCCTGCAGGTATTGTTGAAATAAGAGAGTTATTAATGGATCTTGCCCATAACCAAGGAGTGACCATATTCATTTCCAGTCATATTTTAGGTGAAATCTCCAAGATCGCAACACGCATCGGTATCATCCATGAAGGAAAACTGATCCAGGAGATGGATTCAAAAGAATTACATCAGTACCGTAACCGCAGCCTCTTAGTTGATTTGAAAAACAAGAAAGATGCATTGGAACTACTTGAAAAGAGGGGCTTTAACCCCACCCTAACTGAGGATGGTTTGATTGAAATGACACTTGAAAAAGCATTATTCCATCCTGAAGATGTGAATTTTAATCTGGTGCAGGCTGGTTTATCACCATCAATGTTGAAAGTTGAAGAAGAAGAATTAGAATCCTATTTCTTAAGAATAATTGGCAAAGGAGCGTTCTAAATGAACGGTTTATACGCATCAGTTTGGGCGGAAACACTCAAAATAAGAAAGTCAAAAATGTTTATACTTACATTAATTGCCTTTTCGGGTATTGCAATTACCATGGGATTGATGGTATTTGTTTCCAGGTATCCGGAACTGGTGGGAAATTCTGCCATGGTGGGTGCGAAAGCTTCTATGTTTAAAGACGACTGGACATCCTATTTTGGCTTGTTAATTATGATGATACTAACTCTAGGGACCATTGGCTTTGGTACAATTACTGGCTGGGTTTTCGGACGAGAATACTCTGACCGAGTTGTGGGAGACCTCTTGGCTTTACCAGTGCACAGGTTTACTATTGTCTTGTCAAAATTCATCGCCATTATAGTTTGGTGTTTTCTTTTATCTGTTATTCTCTTCCTTTTCGGAGTTGCCACTGGACTTGCTGTGAATATTGCCCACTGGTCTGTGGATAGTGCTTACCATTATTTCATTATTTTCATGGTTACCTCCATTTTTACCATGTTACTTTCCACTCCAACAGCTCTGGTAGCAAGTTATGCCCGCGGATATATTGCTCCCATTGCTTTTACTATTGGGACGTTGATCGTAACTCAAATATTGTTTGTGGGCATTCCTAATACCACACAGTACTTTCCATGGGCCATTCCCTCACTTTACAGTGGAGTTTCAGGGGCTGGAGGGGGCACTCCAGACATGATTAGTTATATAATATTGTTTTCAACCATTCTGTTGGGTTTTATTGGAACAGTGGCTTGGTGGCGTTTCGCTGACCAAAAATAATAGTTATGAAAGGTTTTTAGCCATTACTGTCCTATGGGGGTTATTTTTAAACCATTTTTAAGATAAAAGCTTTCCGCGGGGATATCTTTATTGGTTAATAAAATCACGCACACATAACCATTACTGGCAAGATTACTGGTTACATAATCCATCATTTTTGTCCCAATTCCATTTCCCTGTTTTCCATTTTCAACAAAAAATTCGTCTACAAAAAATTCATTCCCCATCCACCATGATCTCATGTGTCCAAGACAAACTGCAACAATATCTGAACCTTCACAAGCTACAAATCCCTCAAAAACAGGGTTTTCAATGAGTTCACCCAGATAATTTTTGGCTTGAGGTAATGATATCCAGTTATCATACCAGGGATATGCAGTAAATACTTTTAGGAAGAGTTCAGCGCACTCATCCAAGTCCTCCCATGAAAATCTCCGAAAATTCATCTGATTATCGTTATTACACACTGCTAAAGATCTATTTTCAAAATGATTTTGGAAAAAATAATTCCAATGATTACTCCTGTGATTTTTTAAGAAAATATTTTCTGAATGTTCCGTAAAAGAAGTGTTTTTAAAATGTTCTTTCCAATGATTGCTGGCGAAATGGTCTTTAATTGCAGTTTTTAAGGACATGTTAATCCATTTTCTTTCCAAAAATCACAAATAGCTGATCAGGAAGGAAATTATAGGTCTCCAGTGGATAAAATCCAGCTTTATCCATTGTTTCCAGAAGAACATTTCGTGAAGTGTAGTGTCCGAAGAGCCCGGCGAAGTTGAATTTTTTCCTTTCATAATCAATGACAGCTATTTTGCCAGTGTCTTTTAGAAATTTCTTAATAGATTTAAAGTATTCAACGGGGTCTGTAATGTGGTGGAAAACATTTCTCAAAAAAAATAGATCAACATTTTCAGGTAAATACATCCCATTGGGATTGGCTTTTACAGTTCTAACATTCATTATCTCCTCTTTTTCGAGATTAACTCCAATATATTCCAATGATTTTTGGTTAACATCAATTGCATAAACTCGGCCTTTTCCACCAACCTCTCTGGAAAATTCATGGCTGAAAAACCCTCCACCCGAACCAATATCCCCCACTACCATTCCATTTTTGACATTTAAGTGTTGTATGATATCTAAAGCCATATTCTTTGGTGAAGAAGCTTCTCGGTTTAACATTTTTAGCCTGAATTCATTAAACATTCTTAATCAGCCCTAGTTTTTTATGGAATTCTTTTAAAGGAGCATTAGTTAGTACGGTTCCCCAGTTAACTCTTGAACCCACTTCTGGAGTTATAAGGAGGTTTTTTTCAATTTTCCCATATTAGCCAGATTGGCCACTGTTTCATGAAAAGAAATAGAATTTTCATCATTTATTCTTGATTTTGGAATAGTAAATGCCTTGTATCCTTCATTTTCCAATAATTTAGTTAATTTTGATGTGATGTATTTTAACTGGCAGTTTGTTTCATGGTAAATTTTTTCATAACTTTTTTTAACTCCATCAGAGATTAAATTGGGTAATGTGATTCCCACTGATATTGCCCTGGGATACTCAGAGATTAATGAATCATATTTTTCAATCAGGGAATTTTCTAAATGATAAAAATCAACTATCCCCAAAAAATAGTCTTCACATTCTGTTTCAATGGAATTTCTTATAGCACTTTCAAACTTCATAATTTCTTTCCTCCCATCTAGCTCTTATCAATCCTTAATTATCATAAATTCAGTTATATGGCCCAAGCTAATGCAAACAAGAATGATTAAAATTCTTTTTCAATTCAGACTCAGTTAATCTGAATCATTCATCAGCAAGGGATTCTTCTATTTTTTTAAGTCTTTCGCTTAGATCTCCAATTATTTCTTTATGAGGTGCCAGTTTTTCTTTTTTAATATCTTCCAGGAAAGAAACATAGCTGTTAATCTCTTTCAACACATTTTTCACAGCGAAAGCTCCTCGATCCATTGTTTGACCGTCTCTCTGAGAAGCGCCGAACAATTCTACAATTGTTTCATGGCCGGCCTCTGTTAAATCATATTTTCCATCGGTAACTTTTTCAATTAACCCTTCTTCAACCATTTTCTTGAGCATAGGATATATCGAACCGGGTGATGGACGACAGGGAACACGTTTCATTGTTTTTCGAAAGTGATGGGCATAATGATTGCCTCCTACTTGCTGGCTTCGCCTTTGGTACATATCATTTATAATGTCATAGTGTTCCTGAATAGAATCCATTATTTCTACACCATTTTTCGGGCCATGATCAAGAACATGGAGTATCCATATTCTCAGACCTCCCAGTTTGTGCAGTCTGTCTATTTTTTCATGGATATTTCTCCAGTTATCCCATTTGTTTCTCCACTCATCCCACATTTTGAAAATCACTCCTATCGTATAATCGATATAATATCGGGATCTTGATATAATCTAATTCTTTAATTTAGATTTCAAAGTTTTCAGAGTAAATTCTTAACTATAAATATCAAGTTAACGATATCGGATAAACGATATTCAGTAAGTTATATTATATATAGTTAACTATTAGATGATGGAGTCTGAATTTTATGACAAGGATATTGATTTTGATTGCATAGAAACGGGATTTGAATTAACAAAAAAATGTTTATAACTTAAAATAGATATTCCATATTATATACTCCTTTCTCCCATCCAAAAAGTGAAATAATCTTCTTATTAAATTTCTTAAATCTTAACCTTTTATAAAACCTTAAAGCACCTTCATTTTCCATGTCAACATCCAGAACAGCCCTTTTACATCCTTTTTCTCTGGCCAGTTTAATTCCCTCTTCAATGATAAAGGAACCAATTCCCTTTCCCCTCGAGTCCTCATCCACAGCTATGATGGCAAAATAAAAATCATCAACGTCAAGATCCGAGAGGAATATGTTATCTAGTATCTCAATCATGATGAATTTAAAGGAGTCGATTACGTTTAAATTCTTAAAAAGAACCTTTAATTGCCTGATTTTATCTCCTTTCCCACCAGTTGAATAGACCATTACTCCGAAAATTTCATTTTCTCCATTGGTTACCACATATGTTTGCTGGTATCCCAGATCATTATCACCAGCAGCCACCAGTTTAGCAATTTTTTCAGAGGCTTTGGGCTTATTGCCAAAGAAAAAATTGAATGTATCAACATCAGCTTCGTAGATTATTGCTGCAACCTTGCCTGAATCGTGCCGATGCCTATCCATTTTTTGAAATTGCATTGAACTGTAAACTCCTGAAAATATGTATTATAATTTTTTAAAATCAATTTAATTGTTTTAAAGACATATGTGTTGCTAATCACTAACAATATTTACACTTGAAATGTATGGATAAGTTCTAAAGATAGTATGATCCAACCAAATCCGGATTAATTATAAATTTTTTCACTTGCAAGATATGGCAAAATGGACAAAATAATATGATCGCGGCATGACCCTATAGAAAATAAGGTGCAAATACGAATTCATATGTCATACTAATTATTTTTATCCACCTCAAATTCACAGATTTTAAGAATTTAATCTCAAGAATCTTGATTAAACAATATTTTATACCCGGATTCATATAAATTAAGAGCGTATGGAAACCAAAAGAATGGTGCTCCTGGACATCGACTACATCACTAGGGGCGAAAAAGCAGTGATAAGACTCTTCGGGAGAGAAAAAAACGATGCAGATGAAAATTCTATTATTGTCCTTGATGATGGATTCCAGCCCTACATCTACGTAGTGCCCCATGACTTGGAACAATGCCATGAGCAAATAAAAGAATTAGACGTATTAAAAGTTGAAAGGGT
>JAHKLP010000006.1 GCA_020855015.1 Methanobacterium sp. | reverse complement strand
TAAGCAATTGGATAATATGAATTATTGCCTTTCCCGTTATAATTATATTAATTAATGAATTATATAAAAAAATAGCACCAGATAGTTATTTAAGAATAGTTTATAGCATTGATTGATAGTGGTAGTACTCATGAAGAAAGTGTTCTTATGGTGGTTAATAGCTGGTAGTAAAGGTGGGGAAAACCGTGCCAGAATTATCCTTGAGCTTAAAAATAGGCCATACAATGCTAATAAGCTTGCTGAAAAACTTTCTCTTGATTATAAGACAATTAGACACCATATGGATGTTCTGGATGAAAACAATATAGTTGAATCCACTGGAGAAAAATATGGTGCATTATATTTCCTTTCAGATGAAATGGAAGGCTCTTACGACACTTTTATGGATATTTGGGAAGAATTTAAAAAAAGTGATAAATAATTGATAGTATAACGGAAAAGAAGGTATAAAAATGTTAATGGAAATTAATCTATTCGGGCTGTCAAATCTAATACCTACTCTGTTTGCACTGGTTAAATCATCGGCTTTAATAACCAGTATTGCCAATATCGTTCTTTTAATTGGAATGCTCTATGTGTACCTGGAACGATACTTGAAAGTTAAATCTAAATTCACCACAACTCTGGTTTTATTTACACTACTTTTCCTTGCACAAAACATATTATTTTCAGTTTATTTCGTATACAACCTTCCTGAAACTATAATCAACGCTCTATTGCCATTAATATTTTTAGGACTTGAATTTGCGGCATTAGCACTGCTTTTGATGGTAACAAGGGAATAATTATTAATTTTTTATATTTTTTTTATCCTATTTTTAATAATTAATGAATTTAAGGGTCTTGATCCGTCTTTTACTTTTTCAATTTTCCAAATTCGGAATGAATTTGGAGGGAAAAGAGAGTAAAAGCAGAGTAAATTTTGGAAAAATTACTTTTAAGGGTTTAAACCAGAATTAAATAAAGGTTAAGGATTCAAAAAAAATTCAAAGGATTCCTTATATTAAACATTAATAAAAAACCATCCTTTGAGTTAAAAATCAAAAATGGAGGTTTCAAGATGGTAGATATTAAAGAAATTAAATCATTAAAACTGACACCATTCACCAAGATGTCAGCTTCAATATATGGAATTTTAGGCTTTATTGGTGCTATAGTGATGTTGATATCACTTATTATTGTACAAGCAACAGGATTAATCCCGCAATTAGGGCAGTTTAACCTGGTCACTGGATTAGGAGTGCCTCTGATTATTTTGCTCCCAATAGGCGCGTTCTTTGGCACAATAGTGGCTAGCTTTTTCTCTGCACTGCTATACAATATACTAGTACCTAGATTAGGTGGTGTAAAGTTAGAATTAGAAGGTAATGAAGTTCAAAAAATTCCTGTAATTTCATTTTCCCTGATACTATCTGCAATAGGTGCAATATGGGCTTTCATCGCGGGATTGGTATTGGCTGCAGTATTTTCACCACTCTTATCATTCATTGGTGCAATCGCAACCATGCCTGAGGCAGCCAATATAACGGCCAATATAACATCTCAGATGGCTGCTACAGGATCAACCATGCCAACAGGAGCAGAAATGGGAGCTGCAGGAATCATATTAGGTTTGGTTCTAGTAATCGGACTGCCAATAATGGCATTTGTGTTTGGATTTATCTGGAATGCATTATTTGCATTATTCTACAACTACATAGTCACCAAAGTAGCTAAAATCAATTTAGAATTTTCAGAAATTAGTGGAACACTACACGAATTAAAACACATACCTGTAATACCAACTGCTCTGGCAGTAGCCCTAGTTTACACATTATTAGGCATTATATCAGGTATCATGTCTGGAAACTATGGAGAATTCATATCCAACTTTATCACTTACTTCATAGAAACAGCACTAATTGCCATACTCTACAACTACTTGGCCCCTAAAATTGGATCAATTAAATTAAATCTGGAATAATTAACTTTCTAGATTTTTTTTTAAAGATAAAGTATTTTAATAAGGGGTTAAGGCAATGAAGGCAGCAGTATATGGAAAATTCGGACCACCAGATGTTCTTCATCTAGAAGAAGTGGAAAACCTGTTCCAAAAAATAATGAAATACTGGTAAAAGTACATGCCACCACAGTTACAGCAGGGGACGTGAGAATGAGAAGTTTCAATGTCCCCCGCTCGCAGTGGATCTTTGCAAGATTATATTTGGGTATAAGAAAGCCAAGAAGACCAATATTGGGCATGGAAATTTCTGGGGAAGTTGAAGCAGTAGGCAAGGATGTTTCAGGATACAAACCAGGAGATCAGGTATTTGGCTCCACTTACTCAGTAGGATTTGGCGGCTATGCAGAGTATCTATGCCTGCCAGAAGATGGAATAGTAACAAATAAACCATCCAACATGTCACATGAAGAAGCTGCAGCAGTTCCAGTAGGAGCAACTACAGCTTTACGTTTTCTAAGAAAAGCAAACATACATGAAGGACAAAAAGTTCTGATTTACGGAGCTTCTGGAAGTGTAGGTTCATATGCAGTTCAGATTGCCGAATATTTTGGTGCAAAGGTAACCGGAGTGTGCAGTACTGATAATTTAGGGGGGGGGTGAAAGACATTGGAGCAGATAAGGTTATAGATTACACTAAAGAAGACTTTACACAAAGTGAAGAAACATATGATATTATTTTCGATGCTGTAGGCAAGTTTTCATCTTCAAAAGCTAAAAAATCTCTTGCAAATGGCGGAGTATACATATCTGTTCTTGGATCATCAGACAAAGAAAAAACTGAAAACCTGATTTTCATCAAAGAATTAATTGAAGCAGGAAAAATAAAAGCAGCCATTGATAGAACTTATCCCTTTGAAGACATAGTCGAAGCCCACAGATACGTGGATAAAGGCCATAAAAAGGGGAATGTGGTAATAACCGTTAGTAACCAAGGGAATTATTTAGAAATTTAAATAATTTAATTAATTCACGTTCACACAACCGCCTCCGTGTGATATTAACTTGTTCCTTGAGGATTTAACCTCTTAGGGTTTGCCTCAGGGATCAGGTCTAATAAAAATTAAAACTATATAAAAAGGAGCATTTAAAAAATGAAATCTTTAATAATTTTATATTCTTACCACCATCATAATACGGAAAAGGTGGCAAAAACAATTGCATCGATTTTAGGTGCGGATATCAAATTGCCAGAAGACGTAAACCCTGAAGAACTTCAGGAATATGATCTAATCGGTTTTGGTTCTGGGATTTATGGGGGAGTACACCACAAATCTCTCCTTGAACTTGCTGATAAGCTTCCAGAAATCTCAGGTAAGAATGTATTTATCTTCTCTACTAGTGGAGGAACGGATAATAATAGGCCAATTAAATGTCATTCTGCCCTCAGGGAAAAACTGCAATCTAAAGGCTACACAATTGTTGATGAATTTAATTGTAAAGGATTCTTTGGATTTGTTGGAATTGGAATAAGTAGGGGCCGACCCAACTCTATTGATCTTAAAAATGCGGAAGATTTTGCACAAAACTTATTAAAAATATAGTCAGGACCATTAAAACAGTTTAAAAAGTGAATATGGGTAAGTACATGAAATCTTTAATAATATTATATTCTTACCATCACCATAACACGGAAAAGGTGGCAAAAACAATTGCACCGATTTTAGGTGCGGATATCAAATCTCCAGAGGATGTAAATCCTGAAGAGTTTCAGGAATATGATCTTGTAGGTTTTGGTTCTGGGATTTATGCATATAAACATCATAAAACCCTTCTTGATCTTGCTGATAGGCTGTCACAATCTGAAGGTAAAAAGGCGTTCTTATTTTCAACCAGTGGTGCAAAAATTGGTTCAGGAATGATTAGAATAACATCGAAATTTCACGACGAACTCCGGGAAAAACTGCAATCTAAGGGGTATATAATTGTTAATGAATTCAACTGTAAAGGATTTGATACCAATAGTGCCCTTAAACTCATTGGAGGAATTAATAGGGGCAGACCTAACGCTGAAGACCTTAAGAATGCCGAAACATTTGCTCTAAAACTTAAAAATAGCCAACAGAAGTGCTAACCCTATTTGAAAGAATAATCTCAAAAAGAGGTAAAAACATGGAAAATAGAGACGAAAAACTCGCTGAATCAATCCCAATGAAATCTCTCATAGTATTGTATTCATACCATCATCATAATACTGAGAAGATAGCTGAAGTCTTTGCAAAAGTTCTCGATGCAGAAATAAGATGGCCAGAAGAAGTAAATCCGGAGGATATTCAAGATTATGAATTAGTGGGGTTCGGTTCAGGGATCTATAGTGCAAAACATGACGAATCAATATTAAAACTTGCTGATGAACTACCAGAAGTAAATAATAAGGATGCATTCCTTTTCTCAACTGCTGGAATAACAGGAGAATCAAAAAGATTTAAAGATCACGCTGTACTCAGGGAAAAATTAGAATCCAAAGGCTACACAATTGTTGATGAATTTCAATGTAAAGGATTCAACACCAATAGTTTTCTCAAATTATTTGGTGGGATAAATAAGGGTAGGCCTAATGCAATTGACTTGGAAAATGCAGAAGATTTTGCCGTGAATCTAAAACAAAGTATTATTGAATTTAAATCATGAAAGCCATTGTTTGCACGAAATACGGACCACCAGATGTTCTTAAGATGG